>DATIOT010000222.1:0-2898 GCA_035472875.1 Mycobacterium sp. | reverse complement strand
CTGGTCGAGGTGGCCCGCAAATGGGGAATCCGGTTGCGGCTGTTCCACGGCCGGGGCGGCACCGTCGGCCGCGGCGGCGGTCCGAGCTATCAAGCGATCCTGGCCCAGCCGCCGGGCGCGGTGAACGGCTCGCTGCGTCTCACCGAGCAGGGTGAGGTGATCGCCGCCAAATACGCCGAACCCCAGCTGGCGCGCCGCAACCTGGAGAGCTTGGTGGCCGCCACGTTCGAGTCGACGCTGCTGGACGTGGAGGGCCTCGGCGACGCCGCGGAGCCGGCGTATGCCGTGCTCGACGAGGTGGCCACCCTGGCACGGCGCGCTTACGCCGACTTAGTCCACGACACACCGGGCTTCGTCGAGTATTTCAAAGCTTCCACACCGGTCAGCGAGATCGGGTCGCTGAACATCGGCAGCCGGCCGACCTCACGCAAACCCAGTGAATCGATTTCAGACCTGCGCGCCATCCCGTGGGTCCTTGCGTGGAGCCAATCGCGGGTCATGCTTCCCGGTTGGTACGGGACCGGATGGGCGTTCGAGCAGTGGATCGCGGCGGGTCCGGAAAGCGAAAGCGAGCGAGTGGAAGTACTGCACGACCTGTATCAGCGGTGGCCGTTCTTCCGCAGCGTTCTGTCGAACATGGCGCAGGTGCTGGCCAAGAGCGACCTGGGTCTGGCGGCCCGCTATGCCGAGCTGGTGGCCGACGAATCGTTGCGGCGCAGGGTGTTCGACAAGATCGTCGACGAGCACCAGCGCACCATCGCCGTGCACAAGCTGATCACGGGCCAAGACGACCTGCTTGCCGACAACCCCGCCCTGGCGCGTTCGGTGTTCAACCGCTTCCCATACCTGGAGCCGCTGAACCACCTTCAGGTGGAACTGCTTCGCCGCTACCGTTCGGGCGACGACGACGAATTGGTGCAGCGCGGCATTCTGTTGACGATGAACGGGCTAGCCAGCGCGCTGCGAAACAGCGGCTAGCCCGGTGAAGCGACGCCAATTGAGGAGCAACCGTGGCCCTTACCTCGCTGTCTGAGCTCGACCAGTACAAAGCCGCACCGTTCCCGCCGGGCTATCCCGATGACACCCGGACTTTCTATCTACAGCCCGGTTGACCGTGTGCACGACGCACTCCAGGCGCTGCTGACCTCAGCCACCAAAAGCATCGTTGTGGCCATGTACGGCTACGACGACAAGCAGCTGAACACGGTGCTTGCTGCCAAGCTGCGCGACGAAAACATCTATGTACAAATGAGTCTCGACTCCACCCAGGCCGCCGGGAAGGCGGAGCACGAGCTCCTGGCGTCGTGGCTGAACGACAAAACGGGCAACAGTATTGCGATCGGCCATAGCGAGAAGTCGGCCATCATGCACCTGAAGATGGTGATCATCGACGGCGTCGACGTCGTCACGGGCTCGACCAACTGGTCCGAGGGCGGTGAGACCAAGCAGGACAACCAGATGACCGTGATCCGCGATCCTTACGTCTGTGCCGAGGCCCGCTCCAGGGTCGGCATCATCCACGACGACATGCTCAAGCAGATGGCCGCACGCGCCGCGGAAGCGCAGTCGCCTCAGTAGGGTCTGACATATTCAACGGGACACGGTCCTGCTGCCCGCGCCACACCGCCGATCTGTGCCGGGACCGGTTGCGGATGCGACGTCCAGCATGGCGTCATCTGGTACTCGCGAAGCAGATGTGTTGTGGCCGCCGTCATGGCCGCCAGCGAGAACGGTTGGGCAGGGCACGAGTGCCGTCCGTGTCCAAAGGCCGTTACCAGCATGGGCGAAGGGAGAGCGTTCTTTTCGTTCAGGCGGTGGCGCGTCCATCGATCGGGATCCCACTCTTCCAGGCCTGGTGCCACCGATGTGTTGAGGAGCGGCAGCAATGTAGCGATGGTCCAGCCCTGCGGCACCTCGTAGGTGACCTCGCCGGTGTCGAACTGGACCGGAGACAGCACGGCCCGGGTCATGATCGAGCGTTGCGACAGACGCGTCGACTCCAGCGCGCAGCGCTGGGCGAAGTCAGCGAAATCCGGGTCGCCCAAGCGAACTTGCGCCAGTTGGGTCGGGTGCTCGAGTAGGTCGACCAACGCCCAGCCGAGCGCGGCCGCCAGGTTCGACATGGAGGCGATGTGGATCAGCGCGATGTCGAGCGCGATTCCGCGTAGGCGAGAACTCGAAGCCTCCGAGCTCCACGCGTCCACGATCCTGCCGAAGAGGGCCTGATTGTCCTTGTCGCCAGTGTCGAACCGGTGCACCGCGGCGGCGATGATATCGGCAACCTCGTCCAGCGCGGCTCGCTCGGCGCGCTTGTCCGTCGCCGCCACCGCCGCCATCCGGTCGGGGTGGACGAACGCGTCGGAGCCGTCCAATGCGTCGAAGGCGCGCACCAGACACTCGAAGGCCTCACCATCGGCTGACCCGGGTCCCGCCCACGAGGCGAGACCCATCCGGTGCCCAAGCCGACGGGTGAGATCAAAGACGTCCACCGACCCGGCCGGGCCCAGCTCGGCGGTGGTCTGCTGCAGCGCCCGGTCCAGGTTGGCCAGGTAGAAAACGACGTCGTCGCGCCGAAACAGTGTGCTCGGCAAGGTGCGGCGGCCGGCGAAGATTTCGTCGGGAAGCTTGCGCCGCAGCATCAGGTAATCGGCGACGCCCTTGCTGGCCGTCTCCTCGGTCAGCGCGTAGAACGACTCGACGCCAGCGCAGGAGAACGTGAACAGATAGTGGTCCCGGCCGCTCTGCACGACGAACGTGTCGCCGCACTTTGCGCGGGCCGCGGCGATGGTGGCGACGGCGTCGCCGACGGAGACGTCCCACGGTAGACCGATTCCCTCCGCGTACGGCGGAGCGGGCACCGGGTAGGTGCCGGTCACTATCTAGTGCGCCGTCCGATTC
>DATIOT010000221.1:0-9009 GCA_035472875.1 Mycobacterium sp. | reverse complement strand
CGGCGGTCCCTCACCTGCACCCACACCTCGTGACCGCGGAGCCGGGCGGCGAGGTCTTGTTGCGCCTTACCGCGGCCAGTGACTGCAGCGATTCCGTGCTGGACTGCGCGGTGGCGTTGGTTTGTCCGGATGGCTGGTCGGCGACACCCGCCGAGCCGTTCACGCTGTGCAGCGGCGAGCATCGGGAGGCCGACGTGGTGGTCACTATTCCGGCACGCACCCAACCCGGGCTGTACCCGGTCCGGGCTCAGCTGCAGCTCACCGGCGATTCGGTGCCGGCCGCCTGGCGCCAGGTGGTCGAGGACGTGGGCGTGGTGGCTATCGGTGGAGGCGAGGTTGATCTCGGGGAGCTGCTCTATCTCGTCGACGGGCCTGCCGACATCACGTTGACCGCCGGCGACACGGCCCGGCTGACCGTCACGGTCGGCACTCACGCCGGCGCCGACCTGGCGCTAGAGGCACATCTGATCAGCCCCTGGGGCACCTGGGAGTGGATCGGCCCGGCCGCGCTCGGCGCGGTTGTGCCTGCGCGCGGCACGGTCGAGCTCGGCTTCGACGTCACCCCACCGGCGTGGCTCGAACCCGGCCAGTGGTGGGCGCTGGTCCGGGTCGGCTGCGCCGGCCGGCTGGTCTACTCGCCGGCGGTGAAGGTGACGGTGATGTGAGCGCCCGCCTGGTCGCAACCGTTGCCGGCACGCCGGTTGCGGTCGACGAGGTGGACGCGGCCGAAGCGCGGCTGCGCAACGGCCCGCGTGCGGCCGCGCTGCCGGCGAGCGGCACCAGTGAGGGACGGCAATTGCGGCGCTGGCTCACCCAACTGATCGTGACCGAACGAGTGGTCGCCGCCGAGGCGGCCGCACGCGGCCTCAATGGGCGGGAGGCCCCTAGCGAGGCCGAGCTGCTGCCCGAGGTGACGGCCCGGCTGGAGATCGGCAGCATCGCTGCGGCAGCGCTGGCGGATCCGCGTGCGCGGGCGCTGTTCGCCGACGTCACCGCCACGGTCCAGGTCACCGATGACGACGTGGCGGACTACCACGCCCGCAACCCGCTCCGGTTCGCCCCGCCGCGCACCTGCGGTAAGGGCTGGCGCACCCCTTCGCCGGTCGGCCCGCCGCTGGGGGAGGTGCGGTCCGCGATCGCCGAGCATCTGCGGGGCGCCGCGCGGCGACGTGCCTTCCGGGTGTGGCTGGATGCACGCCGGGCTGAGATGGTCCAGCTCGCCCCCGGCTACGAGCATCCCGGCGACCCGCGTCAGCCCGACAACACCCACCGGCACTGATCGGCCGTGCTCACCCTCTGCCTGGACATCGGCGGCACCAAAATCGCCGCCGGCCTGGCCGATCCCGGCGGCGCGCTGGTGCACACCGCCCGCCGTCCTACCCCGGCCGACGCTTCCGCCGAACAGGTCTGGGCCGCGGTCGCCGCGATGATCGCCGACACGTTGCGCGCGGCCGACGGTGCGGTCGCCGCGGTGGGCATCGCTTCGGCGGGCCCGATCGACTTGCACAGCGGAGGTGTCAGCCCGATCAACATCGGATGTTGGCACGGCTTCCCGCTGCGAGACAGGGTCGCGGCCGCGGTGCCCGGCGTGCCCGTACAGCTGGCCGGTGACGGCGTGTGTATGGCCCTGGGCGAGCACTGGCGCGGCGCCGGACGGGGTGCGCGCTTTCTGCTGGGGATGGTGGTGTCCACCGGCGTGGGCGGCGGATTGGTGCTCGACGGCGCCCCTTATGCCGGGCGCACCGGCAATGCCGGTCACGTCGGTCACGTGGTGGTCGAACAGGATGGCCAGCCGTGCACGTGCGGTGGCCGCGGTTGCGTCGAGACCGTCGCGGCCGGCCCGTCGCTGGCCCGCTGGGCGCGGGCTAACGGTTGGTCCGCGCCGCCCGGCGCCGGCGCCGAAGAGCTGGCCGACGCGGCGGTCGCCGGGGATGCGGTGGCGGTGCGGGCGTTCCACCGGGGCGCCACCGCGCTCGCAGCGACAATTGCCTCGGTGGCAGCGGTGTGCGACCTGGACCTCGTCGTCATCGGGGGCGGCGTCGCCAAATCCGGTCTTCTGCTCTTCGACCCGTTGCGTGCAGCGTTAGCCGACTACGCGCGACTGGATTTTCTGGCCGGTTTGCGTGTGGTGCCGGCCGAGCTTGGTGGTCAGGCCGGTCTCGTCGGCGCAGCCAGGCTCACCCAGCTGCAGCGCTGATCCCGTTGCGCTGCATGTGCTTTCGCCCCCAGCCGCACAAGCTCGCGAGCACCGGAGCCAGCGTCATGCCGTTTCCGAAATCGAATAGTGCACAGGGCGGCACCGTACGAGCGTCGTGGCGCTCGATGATCCCGGCGTCGACCAGTTCGTGTAGGTGCCGGATGAGCATCCGTAGCGGGCTGTGTGGCATCGCGGCGGGCCTGATGGCAGCCGTTGTGCTGCTGACGGTCACGATGTTGGTGCCGATCAACAACCGCATCGCGCAGTGGCCCGCCACCGGTGAGCTGTCGCGTGAGCTCGCGGCACGGTGGGATCGACTGCACCGGCTGCGGGTGGCGGTTCTGGCGCTGCTCTTTGTCGTGCTGACCGTCGCCGTCACCTGAGACCCGCGTTTTGGCTGATCGCGGGTGGTCACGCTATTGTGGTTGCCGATCCACCGAAGACCGTCGGTCACCGAGCAATCGGTTGAAGGTCCGGGAACATCCCGGCGGCCCACGCAGGAGGACGAGGCATTACCGCCGGCGTGCGCCGGCGTATCTCAACGCCCCGGCCGCATCCTGCGCCGGGGCGTTCGTCGTTCCCCGGTGATCACAGACGACAAGTCGCACAAGGACTTTCACTTCAGGAGGTAGGCATGGCCAAGGCTGACAAGGCCACCGCCGTCGCAGACATCGCCGAGCAGTTCTCGGGCTCGACGGCCACCCTGATCACCGAATACCGCGGTTTGACGGTGGCCAACCTCGCGGAGCTGCGCAGGTCCCTGGCGGGGTCGGCCACGTACACGGTGGCCAAGAACACGCTGATCAAGCGGGCGGCGTCGCAGGCGGGGATCGAGGGTCTCGACGAGCTGTTCGTCGGCCCGACCGCCATCGCGTTCGTCAGCGGTGAGCCGGTCGACGCCGCCAAGGCCATCAAGACCTTCGCCAAGGAGAACAAGGCGCTGGTCATCAAGGGTGGCTACATGGACGGCCACCCGCTGACGGTGGCCGAAGTCGAGCGCATCGCCGATCTGGAATCCCGCGAGGTGTTGCTGGCCAAACTGGCCGGCGCGATGAAAGGCAACCTCGCCAAGGCGGCCGCCCTGTTCAGCGCCCCGGCCTCGCAGGTGGCCCGGCTTGCGGCCGCACTGCAGGAAAAGAAGGCCTCCGAACCAGCTCCGGCACCGGCCGCTGCACCCGCCCCGGCCGCAGAGACCCCGGCCGCAGAACCAGCCCCCGAACCAGCTGCAGAAGCACCCACCGAGACACCGGCGGAAGCCGAGTAACCCAACCGGAAACCAGGAAGGACCCACACCATGGCAAAAATGTCTACTGACGACCTGCTCGACGCATTTAAGGAAATGACCCTGTTGGAGCTCTCGGACTTCGTCAAGAAGTTCGAAGAGACCTTCGAGGTCACCGCGGCCGCACCGGTCGCGGTCGCCGCGGCCGGTCCCGCCGCCGCCGGCGCGCCTGCCGAGGCCGCCGAGGAGCAGTCCGAGTTCGACGTCATCCTCGAGGCCGCCGGCGACAAGAAGATCGGCGTCATCAAGGTTGTCCGTGAGATCGTCTCCGGCCTGGGCCTCAAGGAGGCCAAGGACCTGGTCGACGGCGCACCCAAGCCGCTGCTGGAGAAGGTCGCCAAGGACGCCGCCGACGAGGCCAAGACCAAGCTCGAGGCCGCCGGCGCCACCGTCACCGTCAAGTAGGTCAATGCGCGCAAGCCCCAGGGACCTCGCCGTCCCTGGGGCTTGTTGTGCTCAGCTCCCCCGGCGGGCCGACCCCAGCGACTGTGCCACCCGCTCAGGTGAATCTCCCAGAGCAATAAGCAGACTCGACCTCATCGAGTCAAGCACCGGTGCGACGGCCGCGCCGTCATCGCCAAAAAACCCAGCCAGTTCAAGCATCACGAAGCCATGGATCAGCGACCAGAACTGGGCAGCTGTGGCAACGACCGTTGCATCGTCGTCTGGGGAACACGCGGTGATGCGGCCTGCAAGTATCGATCGGCGCACCGCTCGGACCACATACACGAAGCCGGGCACGTGGTCCTCGACCTGCGCCACCGTCAGTGCGAGCACGTTGCCCGCAGGCGCGTTGATGCCGTGTGCGCTGGTACTGCCGAACATCAGGCGGTACATGTGCGGTCGTTCGATGGCAAAACGCCGATAGGCGAAACCGATGTTCAGCAGATCGGCGACCGGGTCAGCGGTGTGCGGCACCGTCAGCGCGGCGTCGAACTGCCGCAAGCCTTCCTCGGCGACCTCGGCGATAAGCGACCGCATCCCACCGAAATGGGTGTATACCGCCATCGTCGAGGTTCCGGCGGCACTGGCCACCCTGCGGGTCTGCAGCGCATCGGGTCCATGCTCGTCGAGTAGGCCGACGGCGGCGTGCAGCATCTCGTCGCGAACACTGCGTTGCGTCTCCGAAGTCATCCTTGCCATCTTCTCATCGCCGGCGTACGGTTCTCATAACAATGAGATATCAATGTTATAGGAGTTCAGAAGTGACGTCTACGCAAACCGCCAAACCCCAGAATCCGTATCTCGAGGGCTTCTTGGCGCCGGTGCGCGCCGAGGTCACCGCGACCGATCTGAGGATCACCGGGCACATTCCCGAGCACCTCGACGGGCGCTATCTGCGCAACGGGCCCAACCCGGTTGCTGCGGTCGACCCGGGCAGCTATCACTGGTTCACCGGGGACGCCATGGTGCACGGGGTGGCGCTGAGCGACGGAAAGGCCTGCTGGTACCGCAACCGCTGGGTGCGCACCGCGCACGTGGCCGCCGCGCTGGGTGAGCCGGAGCCCGCCGGACTGAGCCCGCGCGCCGGAATGCTCTCCGTCGGTCCCAACACCAACGTGCTCAGCCACGCCGGACAAACGCTGGCGCTCGTCGAGGGCGGCGGTGCCAATTACCGGCTCACCGACGACCTGGACACCGTCGGGCCCTGCGACTTCGACGGAACCCTGTTCGGGGGCTACACCGCCCATCCGCACTGGGATCCCCGCACCGGCGAATTGCACGCGGTTTCCTACTCGTTCACGCGCGGGCGGACCGTGCAGTACTCGGTGATCGACACGCAAGGACGAGCGCGGCGGACCGTGGACATCGAGGTAGGGGGGTCGCCGATGATGCACGACTTCTCCCTGACCGACAAATACGTGGTGATCTACGACCTGCCGGTGACGTTCGATCCGGTGCAGGTGATGCCGACGAACGTGCCGCGCTGGCTGAGTGTGCCGGCCCGGCTGGTGATGCAGTCGTTGATCGGGCGCGTGCGGGTCCCCAACCCGGTGACGACGATCATCAACCGCAATCGCGAGCCGATGAATCGGTTGCCCTATCGTTGGGATGCCAACTACCCGGCGCGCATCGGAGTCATGCCGCGCGAAGGAAACAACGAGGATGTGCGGTGGTTCGATATCGAACCCTGCTACGTCTACCACCCGCTCAACGCTTACTCGGAATTCCGCGACGGCGCCGAGGTGCTGGTGCTGGATGTGGTGCGCTACTCGCGGATGTTCGACCGCGACCTTCGTGGTCCGGGCGACAGCCGGCCCACGCTTGACCGCTGGACCATCAATCTGGCGACCGGGGCGGTGGCCAGCGAACGCCGCGACGATCGGCCGCAGGAGTTTCCCCGCATCAACGAGACCCTGCTGGGCGGACGGCACCGGTTCGGCTACGCCGTCGGCATGGACGGCGGGTATCTGTCGGACGGCGCATCCGACATGTCGACCGCGCTGTACAAGCACGACTACGCGACGGGATCGAGCACGGTGGCCGCGCTAGACCCCGCCCTTTTGATCGGCGAGATGTCTTTCGTCCCGAATCCCACCGTCGACTCGCAGGACGCCGCTGAGGATGCCGGCATCCTGATGGGCTACGGCTATCACCGCGGCCGTGACGAAGGCCAATTGCTGTTGCTGGATGCCCAGACTCTCGAGTCGGTCGCCACCGTGCACCTTCCGCAACGGGTACCGATGGGCTTTCACGGCAACTGGGCGCCGGCCGGCTGATACGCACGTTGAATAACTTGGGCCCCGCCGCGGCGCGGCGGGGGTCTCAGGTCGGCCAATTTTTCCCGCGGTGCCGTCCAACCCTGATGCCGGGCCCCCGGCGTGCGCTACAGTGACTCATGCCACACAAAAGGGCAGGTGGCGGGCACGAGCGTCAATGGAAGGGTTCCCCATGGGCATCGCTATCGAGGTGAATGGACTAACGAAGTCCTTCGGATCCTCGAGGATTTGGGAAGACGTGACGTTGGATATCCCCGCCGGGGAGGTCAGCGTCCTACTGGGGCCGTCGGGTACCGGCAAATCGGTGTTCCTGAAGTCTCTGATCGGTCTGCTGCGGCCGGAACGCGGCTCGATCGTCATCGACGGCACCGACATCATCGAATGCTCGGCCAAGGAGCTGTACGAGATCCGCACGCTGTTCGGTGTCATGTTCCAGGACGGCGCGCTGTTCGGTTCGATGAACCTCTACGACAACACCGCGTTCCCGCTGCGTGAGCACACCAAGAAGAAGGAAAGCGAGATCCGTGACGTCGTCATGGAGAAGCTGCAGATGGTCGGTCTTGGTGGGGACGAGAAGAAGTTCCCCGGCGAGATCTCCGGTGGTATGCGCAAGCGTGCCGGGCTGGCCCGCTCGTTAGTGCTCGACCCGCAGATCATTCTCTGCGATGAGCCCGACTCCGGTCTGGACCCGGTCCGTACCGCCTACTTGAGCCAGCTGATCCTGGACATCAACGCCCAGATCGACGCCACCATCCTGATCGTGACGCACAACATCAACATCGCCCGCACGGTGCCGGACAACATGGGCATGTTGTTCCGCAAACACCTGGTGATGTTCGGGCCGCGCGAGGTCCTGCTCACCAGCGACGAACCGGTGGTGAAGCAGTTCCTCAACGGCCGGCGTATCGGGCCGATCGGTATGTCGGAGGAAAAGGACGAGGCCACTATGGCCGAAGAGCAGGCCATGGTGGATGCGGGTCACCACTCCGGTGGTACCGAGGAAGTCGAGGGTGTGCCGCCGCAGATCGTCGCGACGCCGGGGATGCCAGAGCGTAAAGCGGTCGCGCGACGCCAGGCTCGGGTGCGTGAGATGTTGCACACTCTGCCAAAGGCGGCCCAGGTGGCGATTCTCGACGATCTTGAGGGCACGCATAAATTCCGATCGCACGAGTTCGGCGAATAGCGCGCTCAAAACACCGACCCCTCCCGATCGGCACGGTTTGGCCGGGGCTGGACTCCGTTGTGCACGCAACAAGCAGTGACCCGAGGTTTTCGCGATAAAGTTGGCGCAACTTGCCGCCCTTCCTCTTGACGGCAGGGCGTAAACGGGTCACTCTGTTGGGCAGCATGTGCCCACCGGGAAGTCGAGATGCCAGCCAGCGCCGATGTTCCCCTTGGATGGGTACTTGAGGAATGCGCGCGCCTGCGCTATTGTTGGACGTTGCGCTGGCTACTTCCTGCCCACCTCACCCGCCACTTGACACCGTGGTCTTAGCCTGAGCCCCTCTGCGGCTCAGCTAGTTAGTTGCGCGCGTGAGATCCGGGCAGATCGTTCGCCAGCCGACCTACAAAATTGTTGCGGCGAACAGGCCGGTGTCCCCGGGACCCGTGAGTCGCACGAGGTGCTGGAAGGATGCATCTTGGCATATTCCCGCCAGAGCAAGACGGACTCCTCTCGCCCACAAAGTTCTGCTAACAACTCCGTACCCGGAGCGCCTAACCGAATTTCCTTCGCCAAGCTCCGCGAACCGCTTGAGGTTCCGGGGCTTCTTGACGTGCAAACCGACTCGTTCGAGTGGTTGATCGGCTCGCCGCGCTGGCGCGAGGCCGCCGCGGCAGGCGGCAACGTCAAGCCGGTGGGTGGCCTCGAAGAGGTGCTTTACGAGTTGTCGCCGATCGAGGACTTCTCCGGCTCGATGTCGCTGTCGTTCTCCGATCCCCGTTTTGACGAAGTCAAGGCGCCGGTCGACGAGTGCAAAGACAAGGACATGACGTACGCGGCCCCGTTGTTCGTCACGGCCGAGTTCATCAACAACAACACCGGTGAGATCAAGAGCCAGACGGTTTTCATGGGTGACTTCCCGATGATGACCGAAAAGGGCACGTTCATCATCAACGGCACCGAGCGCGTGGTCGTCAGCCAGCTGGTGCGCTCGCCCGGTGTGTACTTCGACGAGACCATCGACAAGTCCACCGAGAAGACGCTGCACAGCGTCAAGGTCATTCCAAGCCGCGGTGCCTGGCTGGAGTTCGACGTCGACAAGCGCGACACCGTCGGCGTGCGCATCGACCGCAAGCGCCGGCAGCCGGTCACCGTGCTGCTCAAGGCGCTGGGCTGGACCACCGAGCGGATCACCGAGCGGTTCGGCTTCTCCGAGATCATGATGTCGACGCTGGAAAAGGACAACACCGCCGGCACCGATGAGGCGCTGCTGGACATCTACCGCAAGCTGCGTCCGGGCGAGCCGCCGACCAAGGAGTCCGCGCAGACGCTGCTGGAGAACCTGTTCTTCAAAGAGAAGCGCTACGACCTGGCCCGGGTGGGCCGCTACAAGGTCAACAAGAAGCTGGGTCTGAACGCAGGCCAGCCGATCACGTCGTCGACGCTGACCGAAGAGGACGTCGTCGCGACCATCGAGTACCTGGTGCGGTTGCACGAGGGGCAGACCTCGATGACCGCCCCCGGCGGTGTTGAGGTGCCCGTCGAAGTGGACGACATCGACCACTTCGGCAACCGTCGCCTTCGCACAGTCGGCGAGCTGATCCAGAACCAGATCCGGGTCGGCCTGTCCCGCATGGAGCGTGTCGTG
>DATIOT010000220.1:0-5776 GCA_035472875.1 Mycobacterium sp. | reverse complement strand
CAATGGCCACCTATCAAGCGATCTCCACCACGGCGGTGACGTCAGCGCCGCAGACCGATCCGGCGCCCGTCATCCTTCACGACGACGGCGGCGAAGACGATGGTCACGGAATCATCGACAATGACGGCGGTAACCCGCACCAGGCGAGCTGGTGGGTAAACCGCGTCACCGAGGTTACCCAAACTCTGGGAAGAGATTTGGCGGAATTTCAAACGAACCCGGCGCAGGCAATATCGGATTTGATATCCGACATCCCGGCACTCATTGCAGACGAGATCGGCCACCTGGGCGAGGCCTTACAGGCGTTCCCAGAGCTTGCGGCGCTCCCATTCGCCGTGCCGGCCGTATTTGCGGGAGGCTTCGCGCCCCTGATTGGGCTGGCTGCAATCCAGCCCGAGGCAGCGGCCCCGTCCGTGGCGGCCGCACCGATGCCCCAGGCACCCAGTGTGCCCGCGGTGATGGGTAGCGCTCCTGCCCCCATGGGCGCTGCCGCAGCGGCTGCCCCGGCGCCGTCGTCTGCCCCGACTTCAGCTCCGGCGCCCGCGCCAACCTCGGTGTCTGCAACCGGAGCCCCACCGCCGCCGGCCGGTATCGGGGGAGCTCCCTACCCGTATCTGGTGGGTGGTCCGACGGTTGGGTCTAGCACGGGGATGAGTAGCAGTGCCCAGCGGAAGGCGCAGGAGCCCGATTCCGCTGCGGCCGCCACGGCGGCTGCGGCAGCAGCACGGGAAAAGCAGCAGGCGCGTCGCCGGCGGCGCGCGGCGATGAAGGACCGCTACCGCGGCTACGAATTCATGGATTTGGACTCTGATAGTGGAGCAGAGCCCGACCCATCCGCGGACCAGGGAAAGTTGGCCACCTCGGCAGTCGCGTCCGACCATGGCGCGGGGTCCCTGGGCTTTGCCGGAACGACACGCACGGATGCCGCACCGGCGGCAGGTTTGACCACGCTGGCCGATGGCGAGTTCGGCCATGGGCCATCAGTGCCCATGGTGCCGGGCACCTGGGAGCCCGACCAACGGGAGCCCGATGAGGGGGACCAGAGCTGAACATTCGTCCACAACCTTGTGCCGCTAGTGCCCGGCTCAACGGGATCGCGTCGGCTCATTTTGCCGTCTGGCGACTTTGCTAATGACAATCATTTTCAGTAAGCTCCGCAGCCTAGGCGGAGTCGGCCGGAAGGGGGGCGATGGGCGTGCTTAATGCCCTGATCAGTGCCACCCGGAAGGGACGCCGAGTCGTGAATCGATGGAACTCCGGCACCTCGACAGTTAGCTTATGCAATGCTAACTTCAGGCGGGTCAGGTTAGGGGAGACTACATAAATGGAAAGAAGCGGCCGTGGGACGCGGTGACACTGGCATCCTCGCAACTCAGCCCGTCAATTCTCGGTCAGACGGCAGGGTCGACGGCGATATCGTCAGCCGGTTCGCCTCGTGTTGCCGAGCGCTGGGCATCGTGGTCTACGAGCGACAGCGTCCGGCCGATCTCACCGCAGCTCGATCGGGTTTCACCGCGCTGACGCGCATCGCCCACGACCAGTGCGACGCGTGGACCGGGCTGGCCGCGGCCGGCGATCTATCCTTCCGGGTGCTGGAGGCTGTTTCGGGCACCGCGACCACGGCAGGCGTGTTGCAGCGGCAGGTGGAATTGGCGCCCGGCGCCTTGGGCTTCTGCTACGACACCGGGCTGTATCTGCAGTTTCGCGCCACTGGCCCGGACGATTTTCATCTCGCCTATGCGGCGGCGCTGGCGATGGCCGGGCGATACGCCGATGCTGATCAGATCGTTACCGGGCTAACCGAGGACCGCCCGGGCTGGCGTGCGGCCCGCTGGGTTTCCGTGGTCATCAATTACCGCGCCGAGCGCTGGTCGGATGTCGTCAAGCTGCTGACTCCGATTGTGAACGACCCCGATCTCGACGAGGCCTTCTCACACGCGGCCAAGGTCACCCTGGGCACCGCGCTTGCGCGGCTGGGCATGTTCGCCCCCGCCCTGTCATATCTCGAGGAGCCCGAGGGCCCTGTCGCGGTGGCAGCACTCGATGGGACGCTGGCAAAAGCGTTGGTGCTACGTGCACACGTCGACGAGGAGTCGGCAAGCGAGGTTTTGCAGGATCTGTACGCGGCCCACCCGGAGAACGAACAGGTCGAACAAGCCTTGTCCGACACCAGTTTCGGGATTGTGACCACCACCGCGGCGCGGATCGACGCCCGCACCGACCCATGGGATCCCGACACCGAGCCCAGTCCGGGGGATTTCGTCGACCCCGGAGCCCAGGAGCGAAAGCGCGTGCTGCTCGCAGAGGCCGAACGCGAGCTCGATGAATTCATCGGCTTGGAGAAGGTTAAAAACCAGGTGGCCCGGTTGAAGAGCGCGGTGGCGATGGAGCTGGTGCGTAAGCAGCGTGGCCTTGAGGTGGCGCAGCGCACGCACCACCTGGTCTTCACCGGGCCGCCCGGGACCGGCAAGACCACCATCGCCCGCGTGGTCGCCAAAATCTATTGCGGCCTCGGCCTTTTGAAGCGGGAAAACATCAGAGAGGTGCATCGCGCCGATCTCATCGGCCAGCACATCGGAGAGACCGAGGCCAAGACCAACGCGATCATCGACAGCGCACTGGACGGAGTGCTGTTCCTCGATGAGGCCTACGCGCTGGTGGCCACCGGCGCCAAGAACGACTTCGGCCTGGTGGCCATCGACACCCTGCTAGCCCGGATGGAGAACGACCGGGATCGGCTGGTGGTGATCGTCGCCGGGTACCGCGCCGACCTGGATCGGTTCCTCGACACCAACCAGGGTCTGCGGTCGCGCTTCACCCGCGGCATCGACTTCCCGTCGTACAAAGCGGCTGAGCTGATCGAGATCGCGAACTTCATGGCCGCCAAGCGCGACAGCGCTTTCGAACAGGCCGCGCTCGATGATCTCGAGGCATTGTTCGCGCAGCTGGCCAACTCATCGAAACCTGATGCTGCCGGGGTTGAACGTCGCGGCCTGGACATCGCAGGCAACGGCCGGTTCGTTCGCAATGTGGTCGAAAAGTCCGAAGAGGAACGCGAATTCCGGTTGGACCACTCCGAGCACGCGGAAACGGGCGAGTTCACCGATGAGGAGCTGATGACGATCACCGCCCAGGACGTGCGCAGTTCGGTTGAGCCGCTGCTGCAAGGCCTCGGCCTGCAGGAGCCGGCATGACGAATCCTGAGCCGCAGGACGAACGGCGTTCGTTCTCCTCACGAACCCCGGTCAACGACAACCCCGACCAGGTCGTCTACCGCCGCGGTTTCGTCACCCGCCACCAGGTGACGGGCTGGCGCTTCGTGATGCGCCGCATCGCCTCCGGTATCGCCCTGCACGACACCAGGATGCTCGTCGACCCGCTGCGCACCCAGTCGCGCGCTGTGCTGATGGGCGTGCTCGTTCTGATCACCGGCTTGGCCGGCTGCTTCGTGTTCTCGCTGATCCGGCCTAATGGGCAAGCGGGTACCAATGCGGTGCTTGCCGATCGATCCACCGCCGCGCTGTATGTGCGCGTTGGTGATGACCTGCACCCAGTGCTCAACCTGACTTCGGCCCGGCTGATCGTCGGCCGGCCGGTCAACCCCACCACGGTGAAAAGCACTGAACTGGACAGGTTTCCGCGCGGCAACCTGATCGGCATCCCAGGCGCACCAGAGCGCATGGTGCAGAACGCCTCGCACGACGCGAACTGGACGGTGTGCGACGCGGTCAGCGAGCCTGCCCAAGGCGGAAACGCTGCCCACAGCATGGGAGGCACCGTAATAGCGGGCCCCCCCGACAGCCATGGCGCGCGGGCGGCCACGCTTGGATCCGGGCAGGCGGTCCTGGTCGACTTCGCCAATAACAAGGGCAGCAGCACTTGGCTGCTGTGGGACGGCAGGCGCAGCCAGATCGACCTGGCCAACCACGCGGTCACGAACGCTTTGGGCCTAGGTGCCGAGGTGCCCGCACTCCGGCCCATCGCCCAGGGGTTGTTCAACGCGATACCGGAAGCCCCGCCGCTGACGGCGCCGGGCATCCCGAACGCCGGTGCCCCCGCCAACTTTACGGTGCCGGCCCCGGTCGGGGCGGTGGTGGTGGCTTACGCCTTGGACCAGAGCTCGTCGGGCGCCGTGCGGTACTACGCGGTGTTGCCGGACGGTTTGCAACCCATCTCCCCCGTGCTCGCCGCGATCCTGCGCAATACCAATTCGTATGGCCTGGACCAACCACCCCGGCTCGGCGCCGACCAGGTAGCCAAGCTGCCGGTGTCGCGGATGCTGGACACCACGCGCTATCCCGACCGCCAGGTCATCCTCGTCGACGCGGCTAAAGATCCCGTCACGTGTGCCTTCTGGAGCAAGCCGGCCGGGGCGGCGACCAGCTCACTGAGCCTGCTGTCCGGCTCGGCGCTGCCGGTGCCCGATGCGGTGCGCACCCTTGACCTGGTTGGCGCCGGCAATGGCGGCTCCCAAGCAATAGCCACCCGCGTCGCCATGGCACCCGGGACCGGCTACTTCACCCAGACTGTGGGTGCCGGTCCGACTTCGCCGGGCACCGGGTCGTTGTTCTGGGTGTCCGACGCCGGGGTGCGCTATGGCATCGACAACGAGGCTGAGAGCGCGAGCGGCGCTGCCGGACATGGCAAAACCGTTGAGGCCCTTGGTCTGAGGGCGCCTGCGGTACCCATCCCGTGGTCGACGCTGTCGCTGTTTGCGAACGGCCCGACGCTATCGCGCGCCGATGCGCTGCTGGCACACGACGGCTTGCCACCCGACAGCAGGCCCGGGCGCCCGGTGTCGGCCGAAGGGGGACCTCGATGAGCCGACTGATCTTCGAAGCGCGCCGCCGGCTGGCGTCGCCAACTACCCGCAAAGGCAGCATCACCATCGAGGCACCCCCTGAGCTGCCCCGGGTGATTCCGCCGTCGCTGTTGCGGCGTGCGATGCCTTATCTGATTGTGATCCTGATCGTGGGCATGATCGTCGCGTTGTTCGCCACCGGGATGCGGATGCTCTCGCCGCAGACCCTGTTCTTCCCGTTCGTGCTGCTGCTGGCGGCCACCGCGCTGTATCGCGGCAACGACAACAAGATGCGAACCGAAGAGGTTGACGCCGAACGGGCCGACTACCTGCGCTACCTGTCAGTGGTGCGGGACAACATCCGGACCCAGGCCACCGAGCAGCGCGCGGCCGCGCAATGGTCCCATCCGGACCCGACGGCACTTTCCAGTGTGCCCGGATCCCGTCGCCAGTGGGAGCGTGACCCGCACGATCCCGACTTCCTGGTGGTGCGGGCCGGTCGTCACCAGGCGCCGCTGGCCACGTCGTTGCGGGTCAAAGACGCCGCCGACGAGATCGATCTGGAACCTGTGTCGCACAGTGCATTACGCAGCCTGCTCGACACCCAGCGGATCGTTCGCGACGTGCCGACCGGAATCGATCTGACCAAAGTCTCGCGGATCACCGTCCTGGGCGAGGCTGATGAGGTGTGGGCGGCGTTGCGTGCCTGGATAGCTCAGGCGGTGACCTGGCACGACCCCACGGTGCTCGGGGTGGCGCTGGCCACCCGCGATCTGGAAGGCCGCGATTGGTCGTGGCTGAAGTGGTTGCCGCACGTCGACATTCCCGGCGAGCTCGACGGTGTCGGCCCGGCCCGCTACCTGTCGACAAAACCCGACGAACTCATCTCACTGTTGGGATCCGCTCTTGTCGACCGCCCGGCGTTCACCGGTGAGTCGCCAGATACGCTGCGGCATCTGCTGATCGTGGTCGACG
>DATIOT010000219.1:0-6842 GCA_035472875.1 Mycobacterium sp. | reverse complement strand
TCGACATAGCGCTGCCGCACCCGCGCCTCTTCGCTCAGCTCCTTGTGCGCGACCGGCAGCGGCCGCAACGCCTTGGACGCCATCCGCCAGGAGTCGGCCAGGACGGACAATTCGCCGCGTCGTGAGCTGATCACGTTGCCGTGCACGTAGACGATGTCGCCGAGGTCGACATCGGCCTTCCATGCGTCGAGCGCATCCCGGCCGACCTTGTCCAGGCTGATCATCACCTGCAGGGTGGTGCCGTCGCCGTCCTGGAGTGTTGCAAAACACAATTTCCCGGAATTGCGCGCGAAGATGCCCCGGCCCGCGACACCGACGATCTCATCGGTCGCGGTGTCGATCGGCAGATCGGGATGGGCGGCGCGAACCTGCGCCAGGGTGTGGGTGCGTTCGATGGCAACCGGGTAGGGGTCACGGCCCTGTGCCAGCAGGCGCGCGCGCTTGTCCCGACGGATCCGGAACTGCTCGGGAAGGTCTGCTGCGTCGGCAGAGTTCACGACGTGCCAGCTTACGAGAAAGGCGTCAGCGTGCCGTCTTCAGCCGGCCGCGCTGGGCGTCTCGGTTACGTTCGAAGACCAGCCGCAGGCCATGCAGGGTCAGATGCTGGTCGTAGTGGTTGACGGTATGCAGTTCGGGCAGCAGCAGCGGCGCGGTATGTCCGGTCGCCACGACCACGACTTGATCTCCCAAGTCGCCGGAAAACCCGTCCACGTCCTCACGGACGCGCGCGACCAAGCCGTCGACCAGTCCGGCGAAGCCGAACACGGCACCCGCCTGCATGCATTCGACGGTGTTCTTGCCGACCACCGACCGAGGGCGCGCCAATTCAACGCGGCGCAGTGCGGCGGAGCGGGCCGCAGCGGCATCCGAAGAAACCTGCACCCCGGGTGCGATGGCGCCGCCCAGAAACTCGCCCTTGGCCGACACCACGTCCACGCAGATCGACGATCCGAAGTCGACGACGATGGCGGCCTTGCCGAACTTGTGAAAGGCGGCCAGGCAGTTGACGATCCGGTCGGCACCAACTTCTTTTGGATTGTCGACCAGCAGCGGTATACCGGTGCGTACCCCTGGCTCGATCAGCACATGCGGCACCGACGGCCAGTACTGGTCGAGCATGATGCGCACCTCGTGCAGCACCGACGGGACGGTGGACAGGGCGACGGCGCCGGTAAGCCGCTCGGAATCATCGCCGATCAGGCCGTCGATGGTCAGCGCCAGTTCGTCCGCGGTGACCTCGGATTCGGTACGAATCCGCCATTGCTGCACGACTTTTGCATGCTCTTTAGCGCCGGACAGCAGCCCGACGACGGTGTGCGTATTGCGGACGTCGATCGCCAGCAGCACGGTTATCGTGCACCCATCCGGGGGCTTAGCAGCTCGGCTGCGTCATCGGGCACGAAAGCCGGATCGTGCCCCAGGTCGATCGGCTTGTTGTCGGCGTCGACGAATACGATCCGCGGCTGGTAAGCACGGGCCTCGGCATCCTCCATGGTGCCGTAGGCGATCAGGATCACCAGATCGCCGGGGTGAACGAGATGCGCCGCGGCCCCGTTGATTCCGATCACTCCGGTGCCACGCTCGCCGGTGATCGCGTAGGTGACGAGCCGGGCTCCGTTATCGATGTCGACGATGGTTACCTGTTCGCCCTCGAGCAGGTCCGCGGCATCCATCAAGTCGGCGTCGATGGTCACCGAGCCGACGTAGTGCAGATCGGCCTGCATGACCGTGGCGCGGTGGATCTTGGACTTCAACATCGTCCGTAACATCAGTTCCTCCAAGGTGATTCAACATATCCGTCCGGCCCGACGGGCTTCAGCCTCTCAGGCCCGTCGGTGCCGGCGGAATTTCCGACTTCGATTGCTATGTTGTCCAGCAGTCTGGTGCCGCCCAGCCGGGCGGCAACCAACACCCGTCCGGGCCCGTCAGCCTGCAAAGGACCAAGCTCTGCATCGCGCAGCTGCAGGTAGTCGACCTCGAGCGCGGGCACCGCGTCGAGCACTGCGCGGGCTGCGTCCAGTGCGGCCTCCGCGCCAGCCGGGGCAGCATCCACGGCGGCCACCAGCGCCGCTGACAGCGTCCCGGCCAATTCACGCTGTATCGGGTCCAGGTAGCGGTTGCGCGACGACATCGCGAGCCCGTCGACTTCCCGCACGGTTGGCACCCCGACCACCTCGACGTCGAGGTTCAAGTCGGTGACCATCTGCCGTATCAGGACCAGCTGCTGATAGTCCTTCTCGCCGAAGAACACGCGGTCGGGGCGCACGATCTGCAGCAGCTTGATCACTACGGTCAGCACGCCGGCGAAATGCGTCGGCCGGGCGTCGCCCTCGAGCTCGGCAGCCAGCGGACCGGGGTGCACGGTGGTGCGCAGGCCATTCGGATACATCGCTGCGGCGGTTGGCGCGAACACGATCTCGACACCCTCGCCGCGCAGCATCGCCAGATCGTCGTCAAGAGTCCGGGGGTAGGCGTCCAGATCTTCTCCGGCCCCAAATTGCAGCGGGTTGATGAATATGGACACCACAACCACCGAGCCGGGCACCCGCTTGGCAGCGCGCACCAGGGCTAAGTGGCCGTAGTGCAGTGCGCCCATGGTGGGCACCAACATCACCCGGCGGCCGGTATGCCGCAGCGCGCGGCTGACGTCTGTGACATCGCGCGGCGTCGAGTAGACGTTGAGCTCGCTTGTCTTGAAGGCCGGCGGCCTGCCCAGCGTCATGGCGCAAGCACCTCAACGACGGCCTCGGGGGCATGTGCGCGCTGGGCGGTACGCAGGGCATTGACCCGATACGCCTGGGCCAGTTCCGCGTCAACCTGGGCCAGCGCGGCCAGATGCTGGGCGACCGCGGCCGCGTCACCGCGGGCGACCGGACCGGTAAGCGCGGCCTGGCCGCGTTGCAGGGTGTTCTCCAGCGCCGCCCGGGCCAGCGGGCCGACAATGCGTTCGGCGATGCCGCCGGGCTGGTCGTCGACAGTTTGTTGCCCGAGCAGTTCGCTGCCGCGCAGCGCGGCCCGCAACGCGTCAAGCGCATCGGCGAGCACCGCCACGATGTGGTTGCCCGCATGGGCCAGAGCGGCGTGATAGAGGATACGGGCGTCCTCGCGGACACAGAACGGCTCCCCACCCATCTCCAGGACCAGCGACTGCCCGATCGCATACCCGACATCGTCGGCCGCGGTGATCCCGAAGCAGGTGTCAGGCAGCCTGCTGATGTCCTCGTCGGAGCCGGTGAACGTCATCGCCGGGTGGATTGCCAGCGGTATGCAGTGTGGCGTCAGTGGCGCGAGAATGCCGACCCCGTTGGCACCGGACGTGTGCGCCACGATCGTGCCGGGCCGTACCGCCGAAGTCGCAGCCAGGCCGGACACCAGGCCGGCGAGTTCGCTGTCGGGAACCGCCAACAGCAGCAGCTCAGCGCTGGCGGCCACGTCCGGCGGCGATACCACCGGGGTATCGGGCAGCCGACGCTGCGCTCGCTGCCGCGATGCGTGGGAAATGGCGCTGCACGCCACCACGACGTGGTCAGCGCGCTCCAGCGCGACACCCAGCGCGGTGCCTACCCGGCCGGCCGAGATGATCCCCACCTTGAGCCTGGCCGGGCGCAAACCGTCGAACTGCACCATCGCAGACGACCTCACTGATTTCTTCGTTCGTTCCGGTCCCATGCCATGGGTACCGTTCGGTCACTAAAACTGTAGTCGATTGTGAGGCAGCACCCAATGTGAGGAAGCTCCCAGCTCACCCCTCACGGCGACGACGCCGGCCACCCCCGGACGGCTCGACGTGCAGCCGTGCTAAAAGGTCGGCAACCGACTGACCACCGGTTTGCGGACCCTCACCCGTGCCATCCAGCGCGTCCGACAACGGGTCGGCGCCGCGGTGTCGAGGCCCGGGCTCGGCGGCCGGTGGTGGAGCCATTTGCGGTGGTGGCGGCGCAGCAGCAGGAGGCGGTGGCGGCGATGCTGCCGGGGGCTCGTTCATGTCCGTAAAGTTCCGGACGCCATAGTCGAGGTACTCCGCCGCATGCCGCGACGGCGGCCGGCGACCAAACTCGCTGTACGGCTGTGATGGCTCAGTTTCGACGGGCGAACCGTCCAAAGGTTCGTCGGGGTTGTAATGCCGGGCGCGCCGCCGCCGGCCCGACGGTTCGGTGTCCGTAGTGGAATCGACGCCAGACCAGCGGCTGCCCGGATGCCAATCCTGCATCTGCGGCTGCGGTTCCGGTTGCGGCGACGCGGGCTCTGGCGGTGGTGCGGAGGGTTGTTCGGGCGGCCGGTGACGCGGCTCGGGCTCCGGTGGCGGGGCCATGTACGGGGGCTCCTGCGAGACCACGTACGGACCCTCGCGCGCGGCTTCGTACTGCCCCGGGGCACGCTCCCGCGCGGGCGGCGGCTGCCGGGGCGGCAACAGCGGCTCCTCGGGCACGTCGATGATTCCGGTTTCGTCGGCGCGGCTGTCAGCGCGGCCGATCAGGTCGTCCTGGTAGGCCGACGCCACCCGATCGCTGGACACCCAATCGACGCTCTCGCCATTTCGGGCCCAGTCGCTGTACGCACGTGCACGTGGCGCCTCGGTCTCGAGCGTCTCCAGCGCCGGGCGGTGCTGAAGGTCCGTGTCGAACAAGATCTCCAAGTTGGTCCGCAACGCGGCCAGTTCCGCACGCAGCGCCGCCACCTCGTCGGCGGCCTGAGCGCGCAGCTCGGAAGCCAGCTCGCGACGCAGCTGGGACTCCACGGTCAACTCGTACTCGCGGCGAGCCGAGATCTCCCGATCGAGCTGCAGGTCGTAGACCAGCTTCAGGTCACGCACCCGGGACTGATCCGCATCGCTTTGCCGGCGGTAGCCCACCGACACGAACGCACCGGCGACTGCGGCCCACAGCGCCAGGATCACAGCGAGCTTGAGAAGTTCCACGCGATTGGTGAAAACCAGTGCGGAACTGGCCCCTATCGCAAGGACCAGCAACGCGGTCAAGAGCACCCACCCCGGCCTGCGGCCGCCGCGCCGGACCCGGGCGCCGCGGGACAGAACGGTCATGGCCTGACTGTACCTGTGCGAGGTCAATCCGCGTGTCGCGCGAGTCCGGCGATTCTCACCTGGGTTGTTGGCGACGCGGCGAGCGGGCTAGCTTTCCGCCTCCTTGCCGTGCTCGGTCGGATCCTGCGGAGATTTACAGCAATGCTGCAGCCATAGCGCGGCAACCACTAGCGCCAGCGCGCTGACGGCCGCCACCGCCGTGCCGGTGGTGTCCTCGGCGGCGACCCGCAGCCATGACCGCCGCGGCAGAAAGTACACCAGTACTCCGACCCACCAACCCAGCACCAGCGCACCTACCCAGGCCGACGCCTTGGCGACCATCACGCTGCGGGCCACCGCAAGCGGGTGCAACCAACCAGGCCCGTCGCCGATTTCGCCTTCGTTGATCTTGCTCCGCACATAGCGCGCCCACAGCGCCTCGGCGATGGCGACCGCGAGCAGCGACAGCCCGGTCCACACCGTGATGGGTGGGAACCACCGATACAGCTGGATGACCAGCAGATAACCCAGCATCGCAGCGCCCACCACCGCGGCCGTCAGGTCACGTTTCCTGGTCGGTCCCATCAGTTTTGCGATTCCGGACTGGCTGGGGACTTTCCATTCAGCTTGAGCGTCAGCGTGGACAACCGAACACCCTCCCGGTCGGCCGGCTCCAGCTCGGCCAGCAGCCGGGCCACGGGCCGCGGCCCCTCGGCGACGGTCAGCTGGGCATCCGGTTCGATGGCCAGCCACGGGACCAACACGAAAGCCCGCAAATGCGCCAACGGATGCGGCAGCGTCAGGTTGCTTTCGCGGGCGATCACTTCGATTTCGTCGTAGCAGGCGATCAGGTCAACGTCGAGGGTGCGCGGACCCCAGCGCTCGCCGCGAACCCGACCCGCTGCCCGCTCGAACTCCTGGGCCCGGCGCAGCCAGGCCTGCCCGTCGCACGCGGGGTCGTCGGCGATCAGCACCGCGTTGAGGAATGGTGCCTGTTCCGCGCGGCCCCAGGGGGCCGTCTCATACACCGGAGAGACCGCCAGCACCGCCTCGCCGAGTCCGCCGACGACCGACTGCAGCCGTGCCAGCCGGTCCCCCAAATTGGAGCCGACGGACAGTACGACCCGCGTCATATGGCCCTGCCTGCGGGGACCACCGAACCGCGACCGGCGCGCCGCGACCGCCGGACCACCACCGCGACATCAGCGAACTGCTGCGAAATCGGGGCCTTCGGCTTGTGCACCACCACTTCAACGGCATGCACACGTTCGTCGTCCATCACCTGGTCGGCGATCTCGCCCCCGACCGCCTCGATCAGGTTGCGCGGGGGCCCGCCCACGACGTCGGCAGCCAGCTGGGCCAGCGCGGCGTAGTCGTAGGTATCGGCCAGATCGTCGCTTGCAGCGGCGTCGGCCAGATCGATCCACACGGTGATATCCACGACGAAGTCTTGCCCGTTGGTTCGCTCGTGGTCCATGACTCCGTGCCGACCATGAACTGTCAAGCCACGCAACTCGATTCGATCAGCCATCATGTCCAGCCAGCTCAGCATGCGTCCACGCCCCGACGACCTTGAGGGCGTCGACCGAGGCCCGCACGTCGTGCACCCGCACACCCCAGGCCCCGTATAGGGCGGCCAATGCGGAAATCACCGCAGTCGCCGTCTCACGCCCGTCCGGCGGTCGCGGCGACCCATCAGGACCGGCCAACAAAGTACCGAGGAACCGTTTGCGCGAGGCACCCAGGAGTACCGGCACCCCCGTGGCAAACAACTGCGGTAAGGCATGCAGCAGCTCCCAATTGTGTTGTCCCGTTTTGGCGA
>DATIOT010000218.1:0-4580 GCA_035472875.1 Mycobacterium sp. | reverse complement strand
CTCCAGCCGGCGCCGGCGATGTTCTGCGAGGACGCCCACATCTTGCGAGCCTCGTCCGTCACCGTCTGAGCGTGCATCTCAAAGCGGCCCGCCATCGCCCGCATCTGGTGCGGGTCGGTCATAAAACGAATTGCCATGTTGCCTGTCTCCTTACTTGGAAGCCTTCAGTTTGCCGAAGTCTTAGCAGTTGTGATCAGTGCGGCGGTGGCCGCATCGCGGATAGATTACGGCGTAGTGGTTAACAGCAAGTCTCAAGTGCGTGACATGTGCCCCCTTTTCCCGCGTCACACGACGACCTGTTTGGGCATGACAACGGGCTTGAACCCGTACCTCGGCGCAGAGAAGGCGCCGGAGCCCTTCGCGGCCGCCGCCGCAGCCCCGGGCATCCCGGGCATAGCCGTGACCGGCGCGGCCTCCTCGGCGGCGGCGGTCCAGCCCGAGCCGGCTAGCGGAGCGGTGGACGAAGCCAACCCCGCCGGGGTCGCCGCCGACCAGCCGGCCGGCACCGATAGACCACCGACCGCGGACGCTTCGCCCAGACTCGCCGACGCCGCCGCACCCGACACCGACCCCACCATGGTGCCTGGCGTTATGGCGGCAAAGCCGGGGGCGGGCGCAACAGCGTCGGCGAGGGGCCAGGCGACCGACCCTATGGAGCCAGTGGTGTGTCCAAATGATACGGCCGTCGGGATGGCGTTCATCGTGAACCACGCCGCGGTGTTCACAAAGCCGTTGACGCCGTTAAAGATGAACGGGGTTCCGATCAAGCCGTCAATCGAGCCGATGAGGCTATTAGGGTCAACAGCGGCCGGGGCCAGGGACGGCAACGCGTTGCTCAACGCCTGGACCGGGGTGGCCGTCTCGGCCTGGGCGACCGAGGCGGCTTGCAATCCCTCGCCGGCCGGGTTGGTGGCCGGGGTCATCGGCGTTACCGGCTGTAGGACACCGGCCGCCGTCGAGGTTGCCTGGTAGGTGTACATCGTGGTGGCATCTTGGACCCACATTTCGGCGTACTGGGCTTCGGTTGCCATGATCGCGGGCGTGTTGATGCCCAGGAAGTTCGTCGCGACGAGCGCCGCCAGCTGAGCTCTATTGGCAGCGATCACCGGCGGAGGGACCGTTGCCGCAAAAGCCGTCTCATAGGCGGCCGCCGACGCGGTGGCCTGGGCGCCCGCCTGCTCGGCCGCCGCCGCGCTAGTGGTAAACCAGGATACGACGGGCTGGGCCGCGGCTGCCGCTGCTGCCGACCCCGCTCCCGTCCACTGCTCGGTGGTCAGCGCCGTGATGATCGACTCCCACTGGGTCGCTGTGCTGCTCAGCTCGGCGGCGAGGTTGTTCCAGGCCGTCGCCGCGGCCATGAGCGGCCCTGCGCCGGCACCGGCGTACATGAGCCCGGAGTTGATCTCGGGGGGTAGAGCTGCAAAATCCAACACCATTTTTCTGCATCCCGTTTCTTTGTTTCGATCGAATTTGGCTATTTGTTGCTGTGTGCGACCGCGTTGGCACCCGCTCCCTAGACGGCCGTCGGTTTGGGCATGACGATGGGCTTGACGCCGTAGCGGGGCGCACCGAAGCCGGCGGAGTTGCGCGCGCCCGAGACCATTCCGGGCATTCCGGGCACGATTCCCCCTGCACCGGCCTGCGGCATTGCGGTGGTCAAGCCCACGGTCTCGACGGCAGTGGCAGAGCTGGTCGCCGGCGCGACCGTACCGGCCCAACTCGGCGGCACCGACAACTTGCCGACCATGCTCGCCTGCCCCGCGCCCGCGGCCATCGGCATCATGCCCATGCCAGCCATGCCAGCGCCAGCGCCAGCGCCGAGGGGCACCGGCGCCGTCGTGCCGGCGAGGTCCGCGGCAGCGGCAGCGCTGCCGCCGGACGTATCTAGCAGACCACCACCGGCCAGGCCGAGCAGGTCGGAACCGGCGGAGGCCCAGTTCCCACCACCGATGTTCAAGTAGTTGGCCAGGTTGCCCGACAGGCTGAACGGTTCGCCATTGAGGCTGTTGGAGGGGCCACCGAGGAGCTGGGCAAGAAAGGTGAAGATATTCCCGCTAGCGGGATCCGCGGCGGCCTGGACGGCGTTGGCGGACTCGGTGGCGCTGTACGTGCCGGAGCTGGTCCCCAGGGTGGTCGCATACTGCTCTTGAATAGTCTGAGCTTCGGCGGCGATCGTCTGGTACTGGGTGCCGTACGCCGAGAAGATTGCCGCCTGCTGGGCCGATACCGAGTCGGCGGCTGCGGGCGCGATGACGGTGGTTGCTCCCGCAGCGCCCGCGTTCTGCGCCGCCAGGTTACTGTTGATCGCCTCCAACTGCCCCTGTGCGGCGAGCAACTCGTCAGTCACGGTTGTCAGAAATGACATCTATCGCTCCTAATGTTCGAGAACTGTCGGCCCCCCACGGGTAGGCCGACCCTGTGTGTTCACGTAACGGCCCCTGTGCGTTGGCGTAAGGCTAAACACGCCGAACTCCACATTCCCGATCAAAAGGGCTAGGGTGACCTCCGTTTACGGCTTCTTAACGTCGACGCTGGCAGTTTTAACAAGCTCCTGCCGCCCGACATAGCGGTGTCATCTGCCATCCGGTCGCAAACCAGGAAAAGACGCGCGGCGCGCGGATCCTACGGCAATCACGCCTAGCGCGCACCTTCGGAATTTGGGCGAAAATCGAGTGGGATGCGATGTCCCGGATCCGGCTTTCGCGCGCTAGATTCGCCGCCGGGCCCCCATAGCCCAATAGGCAGAGGCAGCGGACTTAAAATCCGTCCAGTGTCGGTTCGAGTCCGACTGGGGGCACGGTATTCGCGCTGGTAGACACGTTATCGGGTACCCGCGGCTAGGCTTGCGAGCCCGTCTCGGTGTCACCGGTTGTCACAACTCGACCGAAACTGCTTGCCGCCGCTTTGAGAGCGGCGTCCTGGCTGTGCGCATACACAGACATGGTGAACGCTGCGCTGGCGTGTCCCAGCCACGCGGCGATCACCGCGATAGGAACCTGGCGCAGGTGCATCAACGTCGCGCAGGAATGCCTGGCGTCGTGAAGGCGCACCCGCTTAATGCCGAGTTCGCTGAGTAGTTGACCCCAACGGAACGTCAACAGATTGGGGTGGTATGGCTGGCCGGTCTCGTCGCTGGCCACGTACTCACCCGACCCGTATCCCTGGCCGAACGCTAACCGCTCCTCGGCCTGACGCTTGCGTGCGGCCCGTAGCAACTCCACCACTTCATCAGGCATCGGAAGCGTGCGATTGCTTGCCTTCGACTTTGGAGTGCCAGTGACAATCTGTTTGCCGATCGCCACGCGGTTCTCGGCGATGGTGACCGTCTTGGCTTTCAGGTCGACATTGGTCCATCGCAGGCCCGCGATTTCCCCGCGCCGCAGCCCGTACAAAGCGAGCGCCCACAGGTGCCGGTCGCGGCAGTCGTGGTCGAGAATGCGGAACATCTCGTCGGCGGTCAGTGTGCAGAACTTCTGCGGATCGCCGGCCACCCGGTCCATCAGCCGCGCGACGTTGCGCACCACGTTGCCTTGGGCCACTTGGTCGTCGAGGACGGCTGTAGTCAAGTGCAGCAGGTAGTTGCATGAGCGTGGCGTCCACTTTTTGCGGCCCTCGACCTCGCCGCGGCGCAACCGGCCCACCAGTCCGTCTAGGTTGGCCTTGGAGAGCTTTTGAATCTCAAAGTGGCCAAGCTCGTCGCGCAGCACAGCCAGCTTCGACCGGTGCCCCGCCAGCGTCGATTCCTTCAGCGCGTGCTTTGACACCAGCCACGCCTCGCACGCCTGGTCCACCGTCAACTTGCTGGAGTGGACATAGGTGCCGGCCGTGACACCCGCCTGCAGTGCCGCCAACTCGGACCGAAACCCCCCGCGCCGCCCTCGCTCGTCATCCTTCCCGATGGCGGGCCGAACCACGTGATTCGACGCACAACCGCCACCGGGTTTCATCCGGATGCTGGCGAGGTACCCGACCTCAGAAACGCCAACAAGGAAGGAAACCCACCATGGGCGCTGCAGACAAGATCAGCAACAAGATAGACGACATCGGCGGCAAAGCTAAAGAGGCTGCCGGCAAAGCCACGGACGACAAGAGCACCAAAAATGAAGGCAAGCTCGATCAAGCGAAGTCAAGCCTGAAAGACGCTGGCGAGAAGGTCAAAGACGCCTTCAAAGGCAACTAAGCTCGCACAAGGGTGTACCAGTCGTACATCAGCGGCAATGCCGCGCTGCGGGAGGTTACCTCGGTGCTGCCGGACGCCTACCCCAAGACCGACTTCCTCAGTGCCTTGAAAAGACTGGCGCCGTAGCGGATCTGCACGCGGAACGATCGGCCTAGCTCTCAGGCCGCGGCCAGCATGATTCCGCGCACGACGCGGCCATGCGCGACGCCAGTTCGACCAACGGTGGGCGTGTTCTGCCCGGCTCGGTACCCGACCTATCCGGCCGCTCCAGTTGAGGTGGGCCAGGTCCAGCACGCTTCGACGCGTCTTTTCCTGGGTTGCGGGTACTCCTACGCCCATCGGCGACGCCGAGGTGCATATATCTCTCCGAACGTTGGAGCGGAGAGCGAATCTCGTTCGC
>DATIOT010000217.1:0-6028 GCA_035472875.1 Mycobacterium sp. | reverse complement strand
CCGCTGGGCCTGCAGGCGCAGGACCCGACGATCGCGACGGCGCTCAAGGCGCAGGGCTACGCCACTGGCCAGTTCGGTAAGAACCACCTCGGCGACCGCGACGAGCACCTGCCCACGATGCACGGCTTCGACGAGTTCTTCGGCAACCTGTATCACCTCAACGCCGAAGAGGAACCCGAACTGCCGGACTATCCGAAGGATCCCGAGTTCCGCAAGAAGTTCGGGCCCCGCGGCGTGCTGCACACCTGGGCCAACGGCGACGGCACCCAGCGCGTCGAAGACACCGGCCCGCTCACCAAGAAGCGGATGGAAACCTGCGACGGCGAATTCCGAGACGCCGCAGTCGATTTCATCAGGCGCCAGCATGACGCCAAAACTCCGTTCTTCGTGTGGTTCAACACCACGCACATGCATTTCCGCACCCACACCGAGCCCGGAAGTGTGGGCCGCGCGGGGCGCTGGCAGTCGCGCTACCACGACACGATGTTGGATCACGACGACACGGTCGGCAGCCTGCTGGATCTGCTCGACGAGCTGGGCATCGCCGAGAACACGATCGTCATGTACTCCACCGACAACGGTCCCCACATGAACAGCTGGCCCGACGCCGGCATGACCCCGTTCCGCAACGAGAAGAACTCCAACTGGGAGGGCGCCTACCGCGTCCCAGCGCTGGTGCGCTGGCCGGGGCACATCCCGGCCGGCTCGGTGTTGACCGGCATCGTCAGCCACGCCGACTGGTTCGTCACGCTGTTGTCGGCGGCAGGTGTGCCCGACATCGCCGAGCGGCTGCGCGCGGGCACAGACCTGAACGGCACGACCTACAAGGTGCACCTCGACGGGCACGACCAGTTGGCGTACATCACCGGCGAGACCGACGAGAGCCCGCGCAAGCACTTCTTCTATGTCTCCGACGACGGCGACCTCACCGCACTGCGGTTCGACAACTGGAAGTTCGTCTTCCTCGAGCAGCGTTGCACGGGCACCCTGCAGATCTGGGCGGAGCCGTACGTTGAACTGCGCGTGCCCAAGCTATTCAACCTGCGGACCGATCCGTACGAGCGGGCCGACGTCACGTCGAACACGTACTACGACTGGATGTTGGACCACGTCTTCCTGTTCGTTCCGGCGCAGGCTTACGTCGCGAAGATGCTGGAGACGTTGGTCGAGTTTCCGCAGCGACAGAAATCTGCGAGCTTCAGCATGGACCAGGTGATGGCCAAGTTGCAGGACGCCACTACCCGCAGCAGCTGAGCGACTGCGATGGATAGCAACGACCCGCTCCCGTCTTGGCGCGCTGGCAGCACCCGGGACGCGTTGGAGGCGTTCTTGGCCGCGGCCGAGGAAGTGCCGGTCGTCGATCGGGTCGCCTACTTCGACAACGACGGCACGCTGTGGTGCGAGCGGCCGAGCTACGTGCAGTTCGACTTCTTCCTCGACGCGCTGCGCAAACAGGTGACGGAGGACCCATCGATCGGCGAGCGTGCCGAGTTCGCCGCCCTGCTCAATGGTGATCGGGCGGCGGTCGCGGGGATCGGGCTGGAACGCATTGCGCTCGCCCTGGCCGGTCTGTTCGAGGGCATGACGCCGCAGGAGTTCACCTCTGCGGCAAGGGAATTCATGGGCAGAGCGGCGCACCCGACGCTAGGGCGGCCGACGCGCTCGGTGATCTATCAGCCGATGTCAGAACTTATCGCTGAGCTGCGGCGCCGTGACTTCACGGTCGGGATCGTCACCGGCGGCGGCACCGAGTTCGTCCGGGCGATCAGCGACGACCTCTACGGTGTGCCGGCCGAGTTGGTGGTGGGCACGCTCATCGGCTACGACGTCAGCCGTGACGGCGAAGGCCCACCTGTCATCCGGCGTACCAGCGGCCTGCTCGGCGTCGCGAACGAGGGCAGCGCCAAGGTCGCCAACATCCAGACCCAGCTGGGCCGTCGGCCGATCCTGGCCGCCGGCAACTCCGGGGGTGACCGGGAGATGCTGGAATGGGCGCAGGCCGCCGGCTCTCCCAGCCTTGCACTGTTGATCGACCACGACGACGCCGACCGCGAATTTTGCTACACCAGTACGGCACAGACGTTCGCCGAGACCGAGCCGATCACCGACGTCGGGGCACGCCTGGGATGGACCGTCGTGAGCATGGCCCGTGACTGGGACATCGTATTTCCGCCGGCTTCTTGATCAGATTCTTCTTCGCGCGGCCATCCACAGCACCCAACCCGACGCGGACGCGGTTCGACCCGCAACTCGCCGAAGTACGGCTCTCACCGACTGAGCCGGAATCTACCGATGATGTTGGGGTTCAATGGCTTTGATTGCGGGTCGTAGGTTGCCTTGAGCAGTACTTGAAATCTGTGGATCGGCTCGGGAAGGGCGTACCTTCCCGGGGGACCGATTGAAGGTTCCAAGTTAGACGGGCGCGGCAGCGCTGGTCGGGAAGGTACGCCTGTGCTCACTGTAGTTTCTGATGTTGTTGACGGTGAACGCGCGGCCGCTTCCGATTCGGGCTCGTCGTCGTTGATCGACGAGATCGTGCGGGAAGGCGCTCGCGGGATGCTGGCCGAGGCGTTGCGGGCGGAGGTCGATGACTACGTCGCTCGGTCCACCGACGAGCACGACGACACCGGGCGCCGGTTGGCGGTGCGCAACGGGTCGCACGCGCCGCGTGACGTGCTCACCAGCGCCGGATCGGTCGAGGTGGTCGCACCGCGGATCGACGACCGTCGGGTCGACCCGGAAACCGATGAGCGGCAGCGGTTCTCGTCGGCGATCCTGCCGCAGTGGGCGGTGACCCCAGTGATTCGCGGAGCGGGTTGGCGGTGCCACGTCGCCAATCCGACCTCGGTTGGGAGAACCCACCGTACCGCCGGGTAGGTTTGGCCGGAGCCGGAAGCCCGGTCGAGCTGCAGCGTGGAGAAGAATGATCGAGGTGCAAGCGCTCGCACAGCTGGTGGTGGGTCTTGGGAACCGCACCGGCCGTATCAACGGGCAGCCTTTCGACCCCGCTACGCCGATGACGCCGCCGTCGGGTCGGGTCCGGAACTGGGCCCACTACGGGTTGATGGTGCCGGATCTGCCCGAGCCCCATCGATCGTTCGGGGTGATGTCAATCGTCGGCACGCCCGGTGTCAGGATCTTCGCCAACGACCATGCGATCACCACCACCCCGGCCGACACCGCCTACACCGTGTCCGCCACAGCGTCGATGGACTCCGGGCAGTTCTTGGTCCACCGCATCGCCCGCGATTGCGAGTTCCGGCCCGACGGGAGCCACCTGCGGTTCGGGACCGAACTCGTCATTGACGGCGTTTACCCGCATTTCACGGTGCGCCGGTCCCATCCCGACGTCGCCATCGAACTCGAGATCGACGCCACCGACAAGGTCGCGCACTTCGCGAATATCCCTGGGTTGTACCGCCATTGGAGCCTGCTGGCGCGCTATCGCGGACATGTCGACTACCGGCACCACCGCGACGAGGTCGAGGGACTGTGCACCTTCGAGTACGCCACCGGGGTCGGCGTGCACAGCGTGAAGTCGAACACCAGGCTCAAGCTGCCGGCCAAATTCTTCACCTACCAGGTGCTCAACCTCGACGACATGACACAGGCGCTGCTCGTCCAGGTCCTCGGGCCCGCGGGGTTCCCACTTCAGAAGGCGGTCTACATTCGCTCGCTCGACGATTACGGATCGGTGTATACCCGCGGGTTCGAATTCCGCATCCCAGAGTACGAACCCGAACCCCGCTGTACCCCCGACGGTCGCCACATGCGTCTGCCGCGCACGGTGGCCTGGCAGGTGATGGACCACGACGGTCAGGACTTGATCGCCATTCACGGCACTGCGGGCGGCGACTACACCTACGGGCTCGGCGCAGGCTACGTTGGCAGCTACGAATACGCAGGGACCTACCGGGGCCGCGACATCGCGGGCAGGGCATACATCGAATACATCGACTGCCGTTGACGGCGACCGCTACGATCCACGGATCCCGAAGCTGTCCCGAGCCGCAAAGTACTTCGCACTCAGGCTGGTTCGTCGCCTCCTATTACCTCGCCTTGCGGTCGGTGCTCAGACGGGGACGGCACGCTGGCATTACTAAGCGGTTGCTTATAAATAAGCGGTCGCTTATAGTCGCAGCATGCGGAGGTTCGGGTGAGCGTGACAACGGCGAGCGTCGTCAGTAGTTCTAAGGCCGCCGCGCGAATCAGGGCCGCCGCGATCGAGGCGTTCGCCGAGCACGGTTACGGCGGTACGACCACCCGTGACATCGCGGCACGCCTCGGTTTGAGCGCGGCCGCGATGTATCCGCACTACAAATCCAAAGAAGAACTGCTCTTCGTCATTGCCTACGAGGGCCATCAAAAGACTGTCGAATGGCTAAAGGCCGCCGATCCGGCCAGCGAATCGCCCGCCGACCGCTTACGGGCGGTCGTCGGCGAGTTCGCCCGGACGCAGGCGGCTTATCACGGCCGATCAAAGGTGGTCGAGTACGAGTTGCCAGCACTCTCTCCGGACCACTACCGAGTGATCGTCGGGCTGCGCCGCAAACTGACGCGGCATGTGCGGGAGATTGTGGAAGCCGGCGTCGCCGACGGGTCTTTTGCGGTTCCGGACGCCGAGGGCGTCACCCTTGCCATCGTTTCACTGTGTGTCGACGTCTGCCGCTGGTTCCCGACCGGGCGCTACGCAGATCCCGAAGCGGTGGCCCAGCTGTACTCCGAGTTGGCGGTTCGCCTCGTCAGCGCAACTAATGAATAGGACTGACTAGATGATGCAACCGCAACTTGCCGAGCCCTGGGGCGGCGCCAGTCAATTCACCGACATCGCCGGACCGGTGCACTGGGTGGACTTCGGCGGGCCGTCGGGGGTTCCGCCGATCGTCATGGTGCACGGATTGGGTGGCTCACACCTGAACTGGGTCAGGATCGCTCGACCGCTGACCGAGCGCAACAGAGTGATCGCCATCGACCTGCCCGGATTCGGGTTCTCACCTGCCGCGGGCAGAAGGACCTCCATCGAAGCCAACACGAAGGTACTCGACCGCTTTCTCAATGAAATCCTGGGCGGCCCAGTCATTTTGATGGGTAACTCGATGGGCGGTGCCATCACGATCCTGGAGTCGGCCGCCAGCCCGCAGGCGGTCGCCGCGGTAGTACTGGTCGATCCGGCACTGCCACGACCCGCGGAGGTCCCCGACCCCCAGGTCGCCGCACAATTCCTGATGTACGCCCTTCCCGGCGTCGGCGAGGCCTTCATGGACATCAGCAGACGATCCAGAACCGACCGGGAGCTCGTCGAACGAGTCATCAACCTGTGCTTCGTCGATCCGCGCCGCAGCTCCCCGGAGGTGATGAACGCCGCCACCGAACTCGTCGCACACCGCCGCCGCCACATGCCCTCCCAAGATGCCGCCTTCCTGCAGGCCGCACGGTCGATAGTGCGGGCGAGTCTCAGGCCGCGTCATGTCAAGAACACGATGAGGTCGCTTGTGCAGCCGGTCCTGCTCATCCACGGCGATCGGGATCGGCTGGTGCCCGTCGCCGCCGCGCGCATAGCGGCCGCCGCTAATCCCAAGTGGGACACCGAGATTCTCCATGACGTCGGACATACACCACAGCTCGAGGATCCCGACGCAGTAATCCACGCCGTGTCGCGCTGGCTGGATCGCCGCGAACTTGGCGCCACCGGCGCCGGAAACATGACCGCACCAATTGACGACAATCGATGAAACAGCTCTCCGGCTGCTCTAGCGGCTCATCTCGTGTCTTCGATGAACAACGCCATCGACGCGGTAAATCCGTGCAGCGCGTTGCGGCCCGCGATCGGGCCGATCTCCCCGGCGGCGAAGAAGCCGGCGAGCGGAATCCCGCCAAGCAGTTCCTCGATCGTCGACGCGTCATGGTCGGCGACCCCGAACATCCGCCGCCCACGCCCGTTGCAGGTGAACAACAGCGCGCCAACCGGACGTCCGGGCAGCTCCGCTGCAGCCCGCTCTACGGTCAGGCGCAGGTCCTTGTCGGCCCC
>DATIOT010000216.1:0-1841 GCA_035472875.1 Mycobacterium sp. | reverse complement strand
TATCGGCCGTCGTGCCCGACTCCGTCGCGGCGGCGGAGCTGTACTCCGACCCGCCGGGTCTGGCGCCGCTGCCTGACGAGGAGCCGCTGATCGCGCGCTCAGTTGTCAAGCGGCGCAATGAGTTCATCACCGTCCGTCACTGCGCCCGGATCGCGCTGGGTCAGCTCGGCGTGGCACCGGTGCCGATCCTCAAGGGCGACAAGGGAGAACCGTGCTGGCCCGACGGCGTGGTGGGCAGCCTCACCCACACCACGGGCTACCGCGGCGCGGTGGTGGGACGCAGTCCCGCGGTGCGCTCGGTGGGCATCGACGCCGAACCGCACGACGTGTTGCCGCAGGGCGTGCTGGACACGATCAGCCTGCCGGCGGAGCGCAGCGAAATCCCCCGGAAACTGCCGGCTGGCCTGCACTGGGACCGAATCCTGTTCTGCGCCAAGGAAGCAACGTATAAAGCCTGGTTTCCGCTGACCAAGAGATGGCTGGGTTTCGAGAATGCCCACATCACTTTCGAGGTCGACGGCCCCGGGTCGGCGGTCGGCGATTTCGTCTCTCGGATCCTGATCGATGGGGAGGCGCTGTCGGGTCCGCCGCTGACCGCGGTGCGGGGCCGTTGGTCGGTCGATCGCGGACTGGTGTTGACCGCGATCGTGCTATGAGCGAAAGCCCTGGAGAGCGGGGGCCCGGTGCGGGAATAGTCGTCATCGACAAACCGGCCGGAATGACCAGTCACGACGTAGTGGGGCGTTGCCGCCGCATCTTCTCCACCCGCAGGGTGGGACACGCCGGAACGCTGGACCCGATGGCCACCGGCGTGCTGGTGATCGGGGTCGACCGTGCCACCAAGATTCTCGGCCTGCTGACGGCGGCGTCGAAGTCGTATGCCGCCACCGTCCGCCTGGGTCAGACCACTTCCACCGAGGACGCCGAAGGTGAACTGCTGCACAGCGTCTCGGCTGAGCATGTGACAGACGAGGCGATCGCCGCTGCGGTCGCCGGGTTGTGCGGTGAGATCCAGCAGGTGCCGTCGGCGGTCAGCGCGATCAAGATCGGCGGGCGTCGTGCTTATCGGTTGGTCCGCGAGGGCCACGACGTCGAGATCGAGGCCCGACAGGTACGTATCGACCGGTTCGAGGTGTTGGACATTCGGCGAGGATCCGACGGCGTCACCGATCTTGATGTCGAAGTCGACTGTTCGTCGGGAACCTACATCCGTGCGCTGGCCCGCGATCTCGGTGCCGCGCTCGGGGTGGGCGGGCATCTGACGTCGTTGCGGCGCACCCGCGTCGGCCGCTTTGAGCTGGACCAGGCGCGCTCACTCGACGACCTGGCGGAGCAGCCGCGGCTGAGCTGGACCCTGGACGCGGCGTGCCTGCTCTTGTTTCCGCGCCGCGACCTCACCACCGAGGAGGCCGAGGCGACCAGCAACGGCCGGCCCCTGCCGCCGGCCGGTATCGACGGTGTCTACGCCGCCACCGACGTCGACGGCCGGGTGATAGCACTGCTGCGCGACGAGGGCTCGCGGACCAAGTCGGTGGTGGTGATCCGGCCGGCGACGCTAGAGGAATAGTCTGGACCGGGTATCTAGACGGCCTACGGCGTACGCCGACGGGCCGCTTCTCAAGCCGTTCGGAAGGGGCGCGCTATGTCCAACAAGGTTTACGTCGTCGGCGTCGGCATGACGAAGTTCGAGAAGCCGGGCCGCCGTGAGGGTTGGGACTACCCGCAGATGGCGAAAGAGTCCGGCACCAAAGCGCTCGAGGACGCCGGCATCGACTACACCGAGATCGAGCAGGGCTACGTCGGCTACGTCGCGGGCGACTCCACCAGCGGACAGCGCGCCC
>DATIOT010000215.1:0-3237 GCA_035472875.1 Mycobacterium sp. | reverse complement strand
TTTGATCCGCACGCGCTGGCTCGACTACATCGAGAATACTTTTGTAATCATGCGCTCGACAATGCGGCCGACCGATGGAACGCTGCGCACGGAGCTGTTTCGCGTGCGCCGGGTCAAGGAGATCGCCGGCCGCAAGCGCTTCTGCGAGTTCGAGGTCGAGCTGGAGCGCGTCAAGACGACCGAGGGCGACAGCGACGAAGAGCGAGAATTGCTATTCGCCGAAAACCCGGTGCGGCTGAACTGATGGCCGCGCTAAAGCTCCAGATCACCAACTGGGGCGAGGTGGCGCTCGACAAGCGCGGCCTCACCAAGCTGATGCGCGCCGCCGGCAATGACATCAAGACCAAGACCTCGCGGTCGCTGTCGCGCGCCGTGGGCGGGGGCCGCGTCTACCGCGGCGGCGGCGGTGCGGCCTATCGCGGCTCGTACCGGCCCGGACCTTACCGCGCTTCGGCGCCGGGCGACGTGCCGGTCCGGGTTTCCAGCTCGCTGCAGCAGAGCATGAAGGTCAGCGTCTTTCCGTCCGGCGAGGGCTTCGCGGTACGGGCTCGACAGTTCTATGCGCTGTTTCTCGAAGCCGGTGCTCGAGGTGGCGGCAACCCCTACGGCAGCCGCGGAGCGCGTGCCAGGCGGTCGGTGCGGGAGCGGCGGCACCGTGGCACCGGGGGGGTGCGCGTGCTGTCGCCGCGCCCGTTCCTGGCTCGCACGATGCGCCAAGAAGAGTCGAACCTGCAGCGCCGCGTCCGTACCGCGCTCGATCAAGCGCTGACCTGGCGCGAGACTAAAGGTACCGGGGCCTAAGACGATCATCGAGTCAACGATCGAGCACTTGCGCGCCTATTGCCCGCCCTTCGCCGGGCGTGTCGCGGGTGCCGCCGACTTTCGACTGGGCCTGCAGAATTACAACGCCACCCTGGCGCTGCCGGCCGGCTACGTGATCCCGCTCGACCAGGACAGCGACGGCAACGCAACGATGATCGGGATCTGGCAGATCGTCCGCAAGACCATTGGCGTCGTCGTCGAGCTGGACGCCACGGGCGACCGCCGAGGCCAAAACCCGGCGATGAGCTATGACGCTATCGAGGCCGCGCTCTTTCATGCGCTTCTAAACTGGTTGCCCGTCGAGTGCCGCTCGCCCAACGGCCAGGGCTACTCGTTCGTCGGTGGACGTTTTCTCGATCTCGATCGCGCGCGGCTGTTCTACCAGTGGGAATTTGGCCTCGCCTATCAGCTCGACGACACCGATGGGTGGCAACCCGACTCCGAGCTGCTGCGCGCCATCCAGGTCGACATCCACAAAGCGCCGTTGTCCGAGCACCCGATCCCCGCAGCGGTCGTGCACATCAACACGATGGGCACCACCTGGGACGGCGGCCAGTCGAGCTGGGATGACGGCCGCTCCGATTGGGATCTTGCCTGGTGACCTCGGCGATCGACCGCACGTTTCCGGTCTTTGGTGAACCGACGACGCAGTCGGTGCGCGACAATTTCGGCCATGCCGCCGACGAGATTACCGCGCTGCAGGAAGCGCTCGCCGGTATCGAGCTGGAAGGGCAAGGACCACCCGGACCGCAGGGTCCGCCAGGAATTCAAGGCCCAGCCGGAACACCCGGAACGCAAGGTCCACCCGGACAGCAAGGCCCGAGTGGACCGGCTGGAGCAGATGGCGCTATTGGACCGCAGGGGCCGCCTGGACCACCGGGCTCGGGCGGCGAAGGTGGTGGCACGCCAGGACCGCAAGGAGATGCTGGGCCGCAAGGACCACAAGGTGTACCCGGAGAGACTGGACCCGCAGGCGCGCAAGGGCCACCCGGAGAAGACGGAGAAGACGGCGCGCAGGGGCCGCCGGGTGCTGAGGGGCCGGCCGGACCGCCCGGCGCCGACAGCACAGAGCCGGGGCCGATGGGACCGCAAGGGCCGCAAGGTGAGCGCGGCGATCCCGGTCAGGGCATCGTCATCCGCGGCTTCGTGCCGACCGTCGATGAGCTGCCGACGACCGACAATGTTGCGGGCGATATGTGGATCACCTCCGACACCGGCTACGGCTGGGTGTGGGACGCCGAGGAAGAAGACTGGATCAATATTGGGCAGATCCAAGGCCCACGCGGCGAGACTGGGCCAGCCGGACCAGCCGGTGCCGATGGCGCGCCGGGCGATCCCGGCCCGATCGGTCTCGACGGCCCGCAAGGAATACCAGGGATACAGGGGCCGGAAGGACCGGCCGGACCGCAAGGAATAGGTGAGCGCGGTGAAGACGGAGCCGACGGCCTGGACGGCGACATCGGACCCGAAGGGCCGCAGGGACTACAAGGGATCGCAGGCGCTGATGGGCCAGAAGGGCCGGCTGGTGCAATCGGGCCAGCCGGACCAGCCGGTGAAGACGGCGCCGCCGGCGAAGCCGGTCCCGCGGGCGAGGATGGCGCAGATGGCGAGCCTGGACAGGACGGCGAGCGTGGGCCGACGGCCGTCGACGCCACCACCAGCCGCACCGTCTCGTGGCTGGCCGGTGCCAACCCGGCCGGCGGCACATTGCTGATGGCCGACCGGGCGATGACGATCACCAGCATTACTGGTGTCGTCGAAGTCGCTAACGGCGAGGATGCTACTGTCACTGTCGTCAGGGCGGCCAACGGCGTAACGCTTGCCGCCGGCACGCCCGTCCATAATGAAGCGTTCAATGCAAACGGCACTGCCGGGATGTACCAGACGATCATACCGAGTGTGCTGGATCTCGAGGCTAACGAACGGCTCGGTTTGACAGTAACCGGCACCTTCACCGCCTCGGTCGGCTCGATCTCGGTGACCGTGCAATGATTCTGCTGTCGCAAGGGGCAGCAGCGGCGGCCGCCTGGACCTTGAAGAACAGCGTGGCCGTGGAAGACAGCTATGGCACCGTGCTTACTACTCCCGCCATCGACACCACCGCCGCCAATTTCCTTGTCGCGGCGTATGTCGGCTATAATGCGACTGATGCGGGGCTGATTGACAGCAAGTTGAACACCTGGCTTCCCGGTATCAGCTTCCTTGCCAACACTCTCACCTGTGCTCTGAGATACGTGTTCAACCCCGTAGTAGGGATGGGCCACACGTTCACCAAGCTTCCCGGTACTAACTCTGGCGGTTTCGGTTCGACTACGGTAACAGCGTGGCAAGCGCCGACCAGCCCAATACCGGCCTTTGATCAATCCAACAGCGTGTATGTGGGCACTGCAGTATCGACGATCCAACCGGGCTCGA
>DATIOT010000214.1:0-1627 GCA_035472875.1 Mycobacterium sp. | reverse complement strand
ATTCAGGCTGATAGCCGGAAACGTGGATCGGACTACCGACGAGGCGGAACTCCCCTGCTGTCACAACCACTTCCGGAGTCGCTTTGAGTGCCTCTGGAAGCGTTCGAACGGCTGCAGCAGGGACTCCGAGTGGACGCAGTCGCCGTTCCCAGGCGGCCGCGGTGTCGGTCGCCAGTGCTGCTGTGACGACGGCAAGCACTTCATCGCGCCGGGCAACCCGTTCAGCCATCCCTTCGAAACCGTCGATACTCGCTTCGGCGGCAAAGGATTTCCAGAAGCCGTCGTGTGTGATGAACAACGCCAGATACCCGTCGGCTGTCGTGAAGAGTTGCGCCGGAACGTAATACGAGTGCGCTCCATTCGGCCGTCGCTGCGGCTCGACACCGTTGTTGAGATAGGCGGAGGCATGATAGTTGAGCTGCGACAGCATCACGTCGCGCAGCGACACATCCACTTGTCCGCCGGTGCCGGAGATGATCTTGGCCAGAAGCCCTAGCGCCGCACACATTCCGGTGGAGTTGTCGGCCGACGAATACCCGGGCAGCGTCGGCGGCCCGTCCGGATCGCCGGTCAGTGCGGCGATACCGACGCCCGCCTGAACCACGTAGTCGAAAGCCGGATCGTCGCCGCCGTGCAGGCCAAATCCAGTGATTGCCACGCAGACGATCCGCTCGTTGTACCGCCGCAGCTGCTCATAGGTGAGCCCCAGCCGGCGGATGGCCGACGGTTTCAGGTTCACCAGCAGCGCATGGGATTCCGACACGAGTTCGCCCAATCGCTGTTGTCCCGCTTCGGAATTCAGGTCCACACAGATGCTGGATTTGTTGCGATTGAGACTGGCGAAGTAGCTGGGCCCGACCCCGCGGGAGATCTCGCCGCCGCCGGGTTCGATCTTGGTGACCTCGGCGCCGAGATCGGCAAGCAGCATGGTGGCATACGGACCGGCCAGCATGGTGCCGACCTCGAGGATCCGAATCCCCGTCAGCGGTCCGGGGTTTTCAGACGTCACCGCAACTCCGGTGCGAGCGCGGCGATCATCTCGCGGGTTCGGCGTTTGGAGGCGACCAGCTCGTCCCTGTTGTCGCCGATCGGCAGTAGCCGCACCGACAGGTCGGTCACACCGGCGTCGGCGAATCGGCGCAACCGGGCCAGGATTGCGTCCTCGTCGCCGGCCGCGCAGATATCGCCCACATCCTTGGCGTCGCCGTATCCGAGCAGTCGCTGATAGTTGGGCGAAACCTCGGCCTCGCCCAGAATCCGGTTGGCGCGCTCGCGTGCGGCGTCGACTTCGCCTGTCCCGCAAAGGCAGACCGGGACGCCGGCAACGATGCGCGGAGCCGGGCGCCCAGCATTGTCAGCGGCCTTGGTGATCCGCGGCACCACATGCTCGGCCACGGCGCGTTCGTCGGCCATCCACAGGATGGTGCCGTCGGCCCGTTCGCCGGCCAGGGTCAACATCACCGGTCCGAGTGCCGCGACCAGCAACGGCAGCCGCGCCACCGGACCCAGGTCGAGCGGGTTGTGCACTCGGAAGCTGTCGTTCTCCACGTCGACCGGGCCAGGGTTGCCGAAGGCGGCGTCCAGCACTTGAAGGTAGTCGCGACTATATCCGGCCGGCCGCTCGTAG
>DATIOT010000213.1:0-7264 GCA_035472875.1 Mycobacterium sp. | reverse complement strand
CAAGATCGCCACCGCGGCGGGTTCCGCGACGCCAAACCCACAAAATCGCACCCCATACCCCCCTGACCAGGCCAATATGCCCTCTGGGCTGGGGTTATGCGCCTGGCGGTCTGCCCAAATCAAGGTAGTGCCACTACCTTGGTGTGTGGGCCGCGGGTTTGCTGGGATATTTGCTGTGGGGGCAGGCAGTTTGCTGGCGGGTCGTTGTAGGCAGACGCGGCATAGGTCGGGCTGGTCATGCGGATCTCCTCTTGGCGGGTAGTTCGGCGTAGGCCTGGTTGAAGTTCGAGTTGGAGTTGGTGGTCGCCGCCGTGGTCGGGGTGGCAGATGCGGGACAGCAGTTTGTAGGCGAGTGGTGCTCGGTTGGGTCCGACGCGTTGGAACATGCGCGAGCCCATACACGGCTTCGATGAGCCATTCCCGGCGCGGCGGCGACCATGAGCGGGCGTAAGACGGCACGACCAGTTTCAGCATTTCGACGATCATCGGGTCGTAGGTGAAGGTGACCGCGTACATGGTGGTGCGGCGTTCGAACTTCACGGCGCTCATGAGTCGTATCCCGCCATGACGCGGACGTGGATGGCGTGGCATTCATCGCAGCGCGGCCGTCCAGCCGATGCCGGCTTGGCCTTACAGTCGATGCACACGCCGTTGCGATAGGCGGTGTTGCCCTCGGCGTTAGTCGACTTGACCGTGATCTGTTGACCATCGGCGCCTACTCCGTCGCCGCCGTGGTCGGAGTAAGACAGAAACCTATCAACAGGTAAAGGCTGTTGATCGTCTTCACTGCCTTCTTTAGAAGGGTCTCCGCATGTAGTAGTAGATTTCAGTCTTACTTCTAGGGGCCAGTGCTCACGCAACCAATTGCTTGCCCGCCACAGGTGCGGCGCGTTGGTCGCCTTGGACTCTTTGCGCCGGTCCACGATGCCGAGCAGCATGAGGTCGTCGAGAGCACGCGATGCGGTTTTGGTCACCATGCCGACGTTTTCGGCGATCTCGGCGGTGCGCTGCCATGTGTCAGCGTTGTTGGACAGCAGTAGTTGCATGTAGGGAACACGCATGCCAGGGGCGCAGTCGATCGCGATGCGGGTGACCACCGTCCAGCAGGTGTCGGTGTCGACGCCGATGGACAGCAGCGCGCCATACAGTCGGCGTAGTGCTTTGATCAGTCGGGCTGGGCCTTCGACTTGGGGGATCACTTGTAGGTCGCCGGTGTAGCCGTCGCGGTCGATGCCGGTGCGTGTCCGCACGGCGAACGTGGCTAGCCGCACCAGTCGTATCGTGCACTGTTCGTCGAGTGGTGTGTGGATGAGTGTTTGGTCGGCGCTGGCGATGAGTCCGGTCATTGCTTCGGCCAGTTCGGCGCGCATCTGTTTTTCGTGTTCGGCTTGGGCGAGCGCGGCCCGGGCTTGTTTAGCGGGGTCGACCTCGGGCATCCGCAGTAGCGCGTAGCGGTCGCCGAGGGTGTTGACGATCGAGTAGTAGCGGTCGTAGGACGGGGTGACGCCGCCGACGAATCCGCATTTGCCGTGCCAGTGCAGGACTTTGGCGCCGTCGGTGCCGACCGGCCGGTCCCAGCGGCCGTCGTAGATTTCCCGCAGCGCCGACATGGCGCGTTTGGCGGTGTCGTAGTTCTGGGACAGCACCGAGGTGAAGTCTTTGGCGAGCAGGATGCCGAAGTCGCCGATCTGGCGCATCAGGCCGCCGGTGGCGTCTTTGGTGCGTTCGCGTTGCGGTGATCCGGATAGCAGAGCGGCCTCGGTGATGGTGGCGGTCGGCACGATGTATGGCAAGCCGAGTAGTGATGACAGGATCTCGGTTTTGCCGCCGGATGGCGGGCCGACCAACAATGTCCAGACGGGGTCGCCTTCGGTGAGGTTGGCGACGACGGTGGCCGCGGTGACGATCACCGGTGCCGAGTCGTCGATGTGCAGCCAGCGGCCGAACACGGCCAGCGCGTCGTCGAGCGAAACCGGTGTGGCCGGATCGGGTTTCGGATCGCCCGGTCGTTGTCGGTCGGCCCGGGTATCGTCTCCATCCTGTCTCGGTGGTGGTGCTGTCGGTTTCACTAGCCGCCACAGATCTTCGACGGTATGGCCAGCCATGAGGTAGTCATCGAGGCCGGTCTTGTCGTAGCTGTCGGGCAGATGCAGGTAGTAGACGCGGGAACCCTTGTACGCGAGATACTTCGCCAACGCGTGCAACGACTTCTGCACGGACTCTTTTCGTGCGACATCGCCGTCGAACGCCAGGATCACCCGCCGGTTGTTGAGTGCGGTGTCGTTCCAGTCCGGAATGGCCATCTTGCCGCCGGCTCTGTTGGTGCCCAACCAGTTCCACACACCCGACAACGCGACAATGCATAACCCGTGCAGCGCACCGCAGTCGGCTTTCTTGACGCCTTCGGTGATCCACAGCGGCACGTCTGGATCGCCGAGCCGGTCGGCGACACCCGGTGGTATGTCCAACCCGTTGGATTGCTGCCACGGTGTCTCGTATTTGATCGGCTTACCGTTACGTAGCCGCGGAATGTCCGGGCGGTATTGGTAGCCCCAGGTGGAACCGTCGTTGCGTAGCTGGGGCACCAGCAGCCCGGGCACGTTGCGGCCATCCTTGGCGATCTTCAATGTGGCGAGTTGGCCGCGATCGGTGACGGTTTCATATCCTCGCAGCGCGACATGCTCGGGAGTGATACCGCTCGCGGTGAGCATGGCGAGATGGCCCGGGCTGATCATTCACCACCCGCCCATCTCGCCGTCGTAGTTTTTCGACGCGATCAGCCGCCAGCACTGCTCGGCGAAGTCCCACCGGCCGTCGAGCAGCGGATCCGGACGATCACCGTCCAGCTCCGCGGCCGGCAGGTCCGGCAGGTCCGGCAGGTCGAACTGGTCGGCGTCGATGTGGATCTCGTCGAGGATCTCCTCGATCCGGTCGCGCATCTCGGCGAGCCGGTTGCCTGCGGTGATGCGCAGCTCCTCGAGCTGCTCGCCACTCTGGGCGTCGATGGCTTGCTGTGCATCCGCCTGCCACTGCTCTGCGGCCGCCCGGATCCGTCTCGACAGGGTGTTGTCGTAGAACGGGCCGATCGCATCCCTAGCCATCTGCGTGAGCACGTCCGGTTGGAGCGCGGCGAGCGCGTCGATCTCCGTCTGCTCGACCCCCATCGCGGCGGTCCACTTGTCGGCGCGGCGCTCGGTGTCCTTCAACGGGGTCGACGGCGAGCCATACTCGCGGACCTGCTCCGGTGTCAGCGCGACCCGATGGACCTCGACGTCGAGGTCACCGAATTCCAGCGCGATCAGTGCCTGGAGCTTGCGGCTGACGCTGATCGCCATCTGCCAGCCGGCCGGGTCGCAGTCGGCGAAGTACAGCACCACCATCGGCCGCCCGTCGGCGGCACCATCGCTAGCCATTTGGTAGACCTGCGTGTCGGAGATCTCCCCGGTCGGCAGATACAGATCGGCGGCGTAGCGGTTGGCGATCGGATCGAGCACCGGCCGCAACGATGACTTCTCCCCGACGATCACCAGCCGGTACGGCTGCACTGGGACGAACCCGTCCAGCCCTGCCTTCGGTGCGAGGTCGTCGGCATCCGGGACGATGACCTCGAAGTCGACCGACACGAACGCCTCCGGCCCCACCGGGGGCCGCCGCCGGATGATCGGCTGATCGTTGCGTTGGTCGACGATCCGGTCGAACGGGATATAGCCGTTCCAGCGGGCGGCTTTCGCCACCGACGCCAGCCATACCCAATCGCTGTCGGTGTTCGTGTATGGCTGGCCATTAGGTTTCGGCTGGCCGATCAGAACGTAGTGCAGCCCGCGGAGATGCCGCTGCCCGGTAATGCCGAGCCGAGCGAGGGTATCGGCTAGCCATGCACCGTCGCGATGGCCGGCGTCGGTGTCGACCCGGAACGGATCGTTTTGCGGCGCTAGCACCGTCAGCGATTTCAGTGATCCGCCGCCCGCTTCGAGTGCGGCGCGTAGTCGGGACGGTTCGTGTCCGTTGTGTCCGTTACGCTGGAGGTGATCCGCCGCAAGATCCTTGGGAGCCGCCTCCTCGCCGGGGCGGCTTTCTCGTGTGCTCATGACGGCGTCGACTCCAAGCTGTCGAGCCACGCGCGCACGACTGTTTTCTTCCAGACTCGGCGGCGCCCGATTTTCACACTTGATGGGCCGCTGCCGATCATCGCCCAGTAGCGCCAGGTGCTTGCCGGTGTGCCGGTGAGCTCCTCAAGCTGTAGGGCTGACAGGTATTCGTCCACGCCCTTACTCCCTTCCTGATTTAGCGATCCCATTGTTTTGGGAATGCATGCCACCATTCTGACCTGCGCGGATTGTGTTGGTCAACCTAAAAGGCTATGGTTGCGAATATGGGAAGAAAGTGGACCGACCGGCAGTTCGGTAAGCGGCTCAAAGCGGAGCGCGAACACCGCGGATGGTCACAGGCCGAGATGGCGAAGATGCTGTCGGACAACGAGATCCGCGTGCATCCGACGACCATCGCCAAGATCGAAGCGGGGGACCGCTCGGTGCGGATCAACGAGGCTTTCGAGATCGCCGACCTTTTTGGGTTGTCCCTCGATGTGCTGCTGGGCCGCGCGACCGACCTGCAAAGCGATCTGGCCTACACGCTGCGCGGGCTGCTGGATACCGCGAACCAATCGGCGCACCAGGTGTGGGGAATCAGCGCCACGCTGCGCGAACGGTTCACCGACGTGGCGGCACTCGACTTCGAGGGCCGTGAGACGCTGCAGGCCGACGGCCAACGGGCCTTCGATGCCCTGGGCGAGGCGAACACGGCATTGACCGCGGTCGCGCGCTTCCAGTTGCCGGCCGAGGCCAGCCTGCGCCCGATCGATCCCGAGACAGCTCGCAACCGGGCCGCAATCGAAGGGCTCATGCGTGAGGTGTTGGAGGAGCAGGTGGCGCGCAATAGGGAAGGGCCGAGGAAATGACACGCAACCGTAGGGCTGGCGTTGAGGACCGTTGGAGTAAAGCCGACGGTTCGCCGTCGGCCAGCCATGGCAAGGGCAAGCGGTGGCGGGCACGGTATGTCGACGACGATGGCCGCGAGCACGCGCGGGGATTCGCCACCAAGGCCGCCGCTAAGAACTGGCTAGACGGCATCATCACCGCACAGGTGACCGGCAACTACGTCGACCCGGGGTCGGGCAAGATCACCTTCGCCAGCTTCTACGCTGAATGGGCCGCTCGTCAGGTGTGGGTGCCGACCACCCGGCTAACGGATGGATCTCGCGGCCGAATCGGTGACATTTCACCGGGTGCCGCTGGGAGATCTCCGGCCCTCGCATATCGAAGCGTGGGTGAAAGCCATGCAGGACAAGCCGCTGGCGCCGAGCACGATCAGGACCCGGTTTCAGAACGTCCGCGGGGTCATTCGGGCGGCGGTGCGGGACCGAGTGCTAGCGCGCGATGTCACCGCGGACGTGAGGCTGCCACGGCAGCGCAACGCCGCCGCGGCTATGGCGATCCCGACGCCGGCCGAGGTGGGCGCGGTGCTGCGCGAGGCAGACCCGCCGTTTGTGGCGTTCGTCGCGCTGTGCGCGTTCGGCGGGCTGCGGCTCGGCGAGGCAGCAGCCCTTCGGGCCGGTGACATCGATTTCTTGCGCCGCGAGATCCACGTCCGCCGGCAGGCGCAGCTCGATGCCGATCGGCAGGTGGAGATCCGGGCGCCCAAGTACGGCTCGGAGCGCACCGTCTACGCCCCCGACGCGCTACTGGAGACACTCGCCGAGCACCTGCGGGTGCACCGGCCGGGCGCTGACGATCGCTACCTGTTCCCCGGCCGCGGGGCCGTGATCACGGCGACCCAGGACTCGGTCGGGTATCTGTGGCGCAAGGCCCGCACCGCGGCGGTGGTCGGCTACCGGCTACACGATCTGCGGCACTTCTACGCCTCCGGGCTGATCGCCGCGGGCTGTGACGTGGTGACGGTGCAGCGCGCGCTCGGGCACCATTCGGCGTCGGTGACGCTGCGCACCTACGCGCACCTGTGGCCCGACGCCAGCGATCGCACCCGCAAGGCCGCCGGGGAGCTGCTCGCGGCCTGCGTGGAGACCGATGAAACGACCACAACGGAAAGAGGAAACCTCAGATGAAGCCAAGAAATTGGGTGCCCGACATCACCGTCATCGCCGAACAGCTCATCAGCGATTACATCGACGCCATCATGAGCCTGGGTGGCCCGGACGCGATCGCCACAATGCCGGGGGCAGACCTGATCGAAGTGATGGCACAGGCAGACCTAGACGCGATCGGCACGATGGAATCGTGGCGGGGCACAGCACTCGCGCACGGTGACGAGTTCACCGAGGACGACTGGCTAGAGCTGGTGCGGGTATTGGCGAAACGCGCTGCATGGGCATTGGCAGGCCACGAGGAATGACGCGAGGCGCCATGGGCGGTGTCGTGTTTCTGCTGCGGACGCCCTGCGGACGATTAGCCCTTAAAACGCTGGTCACCGCAGGTCAGCGGTACTAGTCCCGGGTTCAGCATCAACTCCGAAGCCGCCAGCAGCGCGCACGTCGCCAGCCCGTCGACAGCGTCGCGCAGCTCCGGTATTGACGGGAAGGTGGGTGCGATCCGGATGTTCTTGTCGTCCGGATCTTTCCGGTAGGGAAATGACGCACCTGCCTCGGTGACCGCGATACCGGCGTCCTTGGCCAGCGCGACGGTCCGCCGCGCCGTGCCGGGCAACACGTCGAGGCTGATGAAATAACCGCCCTTGGGTTCGGTCCACGAGGCGATCTTGGAATCGCTCAGCCGCTGATCCAGAATTTCCAGCGCCAACGCAAATTTCGGTGCCAGTATCTGCTGATGGCGAAGCATCTGCAGGCGGACCCCGTCGGCATCGCCGAAGAAGCGTAGATGCCGCAGCTGGTTGACCTTGTCCGGGCCGATCGACTTCTTCGCCGCATATTGCAGATACCAGGCGATGTTGCCCAATGATCCGCCCAGGAAGCTGACACCGGCGCCGGCGAAGGTGATCTTCGAGGTGGACGCGAAGACGTAAGGCCGGTTGGGGTTGCCGGCCTTGGCGGCCAGCCCGAGTACGTCGACCTGACGGATGAAGTCATGCGTCAGGGTGTGCACCGCATATGCGTTGTCCCAGAACAGCCGGAAATCAGGTGCAGCCGTCCGCATCTGGACGAGCCGGCGAACCGTCTCCCAGGAGTAGGTGACGCCGGTGGGGTTGCCGAACACCGGAACGGTCCACATTCCTTTGATCGCCGGGTCAACGG
>DATIOT010000212.1:0-9346 GCA_035472875.1 Mycobacterium sp. | reverse complement strand
TGTCAAGCCGCGGCCATGCGATGTGCCCAGGCGGCGCGTTCGTTGTAGGGGGTGTGGTGGCGGAGGCAGCCATGCAGGATGCCCACGAGGCGGTTGCCGAGCGCGCGTAGGGCCTTGTGATGGGTTTGTTTGGCGTCGCGGTGCTGGTCATAGAACGCTCGCGCGCCGGGGCTGGTGGTGAGCGCGCAGAAGGCCCACTGGTCGATGGCGTCATAAAGGCGGCGATTGCGCACGTGGCGCGCCAGCACGGCGCGTTTCGTGCCCGATGCCACGGTCAGCGGTGAGGTTCCGGCGTAGTTTCTGCGAGACTTGGCGTCGGTGTATCGGTTCGGGTCATCCCCGAACTCACCGAGCACCCGGGCGCCGAGCACGACACCAAGTCCTGGCAGGGAGAGGTAAATGTCGGCGTCCGGGTGTGTCTCAAAATGCTCAGCCAAGACGGTTTCGAGCTCGCCGATCTGGCGGTTGAGTTCGGCGATGATGCCCACCGCAGCGCGAGTGGTGGCGGCGAACGCGGCGGCGACCGAGGCCGGGGCGGTCAGCTGCTCGGTGCGCAGCGCGGCCCGGATTTCGCGGGCGCGTGCGGCGATGCTGCGTTGGCGTCTACCGCGTTTGAGCGCGGACTGGATCGCGCTGAGGGGAAGCCGGGCGCCCTGGGCGGGGGTGGGTGCGCGGTCGAGCACCCCCAGCGCGTCGCCGTGGGTCAGGTCCTCGAAGGCCACCAGCGCGGCCGGGTAGTACTCGCGCAGCGCGTTGCGCAGCGCATTGGTGTGTCGGGTGCGAGACCAGATCAGGCTCTGATGTGCCCGCGCAAGGACCTTGATCGCCTCGGCGTCGGCGCTGTCGCCGGCCACGGCGCGGTGGTTGTGGCGGTCGGTGCGCACCAGATCGGCGAGCAGTTTGGCATCGCTGGCATCGGATTGGCCCCCGAGACGTGGTGGCGGTCGCGGTAGCGGGCCACAGCCAGCGGGTTGATCGCATACACCTGATAGCCCGCCGCGGTCAGCGCCCCAACCCACAGACCGCGATCGGTTTCGATACCGATCATCACCTGATCGGCTTCCTCGGCGTGCTGCGCGATCAGCTCGTGCAGCTGGCCGATGCCGGTCAGTCCCTCGGGCACGCGCCGCGACCCCAGCCGCCGCCCGGACTCATCCATCAAATACACATCGTGATGCTCTTCGGCCCAGTCATCACCGACGAAAATCATCGATCACCGCCCTCCTCGATCCGGCTGTTAATCAACCTGTTTCGAGCCCGAGGACACCCAGCGGCGAGCTAATGGATCAGTGCTCCAACCGGCACGACATCCCATCAGTGCTACAGGCGACCCCACCAACCGGCCGGGGCACGATCTAACCGTAGGAATCGACCAACGCTCCGGCTAATAAACAGTGCTCACCGCCCGGCGGCTCAGTAATCAGCCTGCCTCGACATCGACCCTATCCCCGTCATCGGCGCGCTGATCGATACCCATTAGCTGATCGGCCACCATGTCGACAAAGCTGGCCGAGCGATTCACCAGGTCGATGATTGTCGGCACCTGCTGTGCCGGCTCCACCAGCGAGATGTGCCGCATCGCCACTTCTAAAAACCGCGAATGCGCGATCCGATGCGCCCGCACCAGCGCCGACAGCGGAACGTCGCGCTGGGCAGCCGCACGTGCGTAGGCCAGCGAGGCCGCCGGGGCCTCTAACGAATGTGCCGGTGTGCCCAGATCCAGGTATTCAATACCTGCTACCACGCCCTCGGTGAGGCTCGCCCTCCACAAGTCCAACATCGGAGTGTCGTAGTTCAGGCCCTGAATCTCGGCCGTCATGACCTCGAACACCTCGGCGATGAATTCATCGCGAACGGCGTCCATCTGTTGGGCGATCACCGACATGGGACTCGCAACGACTTCGGCCACCTTCGGCCACCCTCCGTCCCATTAATCCGTCATCAATCACTGTCCTCGCGTGGCAGCGAGAACGTAAGACTTTCGCCTGGTGGCCAGCCGATACAACCGCCTAGCTACCATCTAGGGACCTCAGTGCGGCAAAGCAGCCCCGAGGGAGCCCAAGGGAGCAACGTGAGCGACACCGACAGCGACGACATCGCCAAATTCGACCCAGGCTTGACCCAGCGCATGATCGGTGTGATGCGCCCGGTATTGAAGACATACTTTCGGTCCGAGGTGCGTGGCCTGGACTCCTTCCCGCCGGGCGGGGCACTGGTGGTCGGCAACCATTCCGGCGGCATGTTCCCGATGGACGTACCGATCTTCAGCGTCGACTTCTACGACAAGTTCGGCTACGACCGACCGGTCTACACGCTGAGCCACGACATCCTTTTCATGGGCGTGACCGGGCCGTTCTTCCGGCGCACCGGCTATATCCGGGCCAACCGTGAAAACGCGGCCCAGGCGCTGCGGTCCGGCGGTGTGGTGGTCGTCTTCCCCGGCGGCGACTACGACGCGTACCGGCCCACGTTCTCGGAGAACGTCATCGACTTCAACGGCCGCAAGGGATACGTCAGCACGGCGATCGAGGCCGGCGTGCCCATCGTGCCCGCGGTGTCCATCGGCGGACAGCAGAGCCAGCTCTACCTGACTCGCGGCACCTGGCTGGCCGAGCGGCTGGGCATAAAGCGCTTGCTGCGCAGTGCCATCATGCCGTTGTCGTTCGGCTTTCCGTTCGGGCTCAGCGCCGTCATCCCGCCCAATGTGCCGCTGCCCACCAAGATCGTCACGCAGGTGCTGGAGCCGATCGACATCGCCGCGCAGTTCGGCGACGACCCTGACCTCGACGAGGTCGACGAGTACGTCCGGTCGGTGATGCAGGAGGCCCTCACGAAGCTCGCCGTCGAGCGCCGTTTCCCGATTCTGGGCTGAGCCATGGCATCTCGCATCAACGAAGCCCTCGGCATCATCGCCACCCTGAGGCGCGCCGGAATGATTGCGCCGATGCGACCCGACCGCTACCTGAAGATGGCTGCCGCCATGCGCCGCGAAGGCATGGGAATGACCGTAGGTTTCGCCAGTGCGGCGCAGCGCTGCCCCGACCGTCCTGGCCTGGTCGACGAACTTGGCACCCTGACCTGGCGACAGCTCGACGAGCGGATTAATGCGTTGGCCGCGGCGCTGCAAGGGTTGCCCGCGGGCCGGTGCATCGGGATCATGTGCCGCAATCACCGTGGTTTCGTCGAGGCGTTGGTGGCGTCCAACCGGATCGGCTCCGACATCCTGCTACTCAACACGTCGTTCGCCGGTCCGGCCATGGCCGACGTGGTCACCCGCGAGGGCGTCGACGCCGTGATCTACGACGAGGAGTTCACCGCGACGGTGGACCGCGCGCTGGCAGACAAACCGAACGCCACCCGCATCGTGGCCTGGACCGACGGGGAACACGACCGCACCGTCGAGCAACTCATCGCCGACCACATCGGGCAGCAGCCGGAGCGCACCGGCCGCACGGGCAAGATGATCCTGCTCACCTCCGGCACCACCGGAACACCCAAGGGCGCCAAGCAGTCTGGCGGCGGCGCTGGAATAGGCACCCTCAAGGCGATCCTGGACCGCACGCCGTGGCGTGCGGAGGAGGCCATAGTGATCGTGGCGCCGATGTTCCACGCTTGGGGCTTTTCGCAGTTGATCTTCGCCGCTTCGATGGCCTGCACGGTAGTCACCCGGCGCAAATTCGACCCCGAGGCCACCCTGGACCTCATTGACCGCCACAAGGCGACCGGCCTGGCGGTGGTGCCGGTCATGTTCGACCGCATCATGGATCTGCCCGACGACGTCCGCAACCGCTACAGCGGCCGCTCGTTGCGGTTCGCCGCGGCATCCGGTTCGCGGATGCGCCCCGACGTCGTCATCTCCTTCATGGACCAGTTCGGTGACGTGATCTACAACAACTACAACGCCACCGAGGCCGGCATGATCGCCACCGCCACGCCGGAGGACTTGCGCGCGGCACCCGACACCGCCGGCAGGCCGGCAGGGGGAACCGAAATCCGGATTCTGGACGCGGAATTCAACGAAGTACCTGCCGGCGAAGTGGGCACCATTTATGTCCGCAACGACACCCAATTCGACGGCTACACGTCGGGCACCGCAAAGGATTTCCACGCCGGGTTAATGTCCTCGGGCGACGTCGGCTACCTCGACGAGAACGGACGGCTGTTCGTGGTCGGCCGCGACGACGAGATGATCGTCTCCGGCGGCGAGAACGTCTACCCGACCGAGGTCGAGAAAACGCTTGCGGCGCACCCCGACGTGGCGGAGGCCGCGGTGATCGGCGTGGACGACGAACAGTACGGACAGCGGCTGGCGGCATTCGTGGTGCTGGAACCCGGAATGTCGGCTACGCCCGAGACCCTCAAGCAACACGTACGTGAGACCCTGGCCAACTACAAGGTGCCACGCGAAATATCCGTTCTCGACGAGCTTCCCCGTGGCAGCACCGGCAAGATCCTGCGTGCCGAACTTCAATCACGGGTCAGCGGCTGATGCGGCTGCGTAAGTCGAGACCACTGCTCCGCGCGGCAGTGGAATTCATCAACGCCGCCAACGGATTACGTCCGCTCGCCCGTAAGGGCTACAGCACCGTCCTGGTGTTCTGGTTCGGCTGGCCGACGTCTGAAGTGCCGGGCCTGTACTTCTCCGCTTCGGTGCTGGACGCGTTGCGCCGAGGCCGGCGCGGCGACTTCGCCGGGCCGCGGGGAAAGGCGGCACTGGCCTTGACGGCCGCGTCCTGGGCGATCCTGGGGGTGATCCGCTACCGCGGTGTCACCACCCCGGGCCCGGTGCTGGAGGCAGGGCTGCGCGAGCAGCTGGGACCCGACTACGCCGAGGCAGTGGCGTCTCTGCCGCAGACGGAGCCGACGCGCAGGGGGCGGCGCAACGTGCCGCTGGGCACCACCGTGGCGCGCCGGCTCTATGTCGAGAAGACGAACATCGTGTCCTACGGCCCGCACGGGCGCGCCAACCTGGCCGACATCTGGCGCCGCCGCGACCTGCCGCGCGACGGCAAGGCGCCGGTGCTGGTACAGGTACCCGGCGGCGCCTGGGTGATCGGGATGCGCCGTCCCCAGGCCTATCCGTTGATGAGCCACCTGGCCGCGCGCGGCTGGGTGTGCGTGTCGCTGGGTTACCGCGTCTCGCCGATGCATACCTGGCCCGACCACATCGTCGACGTCAAACGGGCGCTGGCCTGGGTCAAGGAGAACATCGCAAGCTACGGCGGGGATCCCAACTTCGTCGCGATCACCGGCGGGTCCGCCGGCGGTCATCTGTGCGCGCTGACAGCACTGACCCCCAACGACCCCAAATTCCAGCCCGGCTTCGAAGATGCCGACACATCGGTGGTCGCCGCGGTTCCGTTGTACGGGCGCTACGACTGGTTTTCCACTCAGGGTGACGGCCGTCCCGAATTCGTCTGGTTGCTGGAAAAGTTCGTGGTGAAACAGAAATTCGCCACCCACCGCGATGTGTTCGTCGATGCCTCGCCGATCCGCCAGCTGCGGGCCGATGCGCCACCATTCTTCGTCTTACACGGCACCGACGATTCCCTCATCCCGGTTGGCGAAGCGCAGGAGTTCGTCGAAGAACTGCGGGCGGTGTCGAAGTCTCCCGTCGCCTACGCCGAATTACCGCATGCCCAACACGCTTTCGACATCTTCGGGTCTCCGCGGGCGCATCAATCCGCCGAAGCGGTGGCCCGGTTTTTGTCCTGGGTGTACGCGACCAGCTATTTGGGCCGCGATTAGCCACTTACCGCTTTCTCGAGTTCGGTCAGCGCCGGCTCGATGGCATCGGCCATGTCATCGATGTCATTGGCCACTTCGGGCGTCGTCACGAAACCGAAGTCCAGGTAGTCCTGGTAGGAGAAGCAGGTGATGTTCAGGGCGACGTCCATGACCGGCGGCCCGAGCGGCACCAGCGAGTCCAGTTTGGCGCCCGCCATGTACAGGGGGCAGGGCGGACCGGGGACGTTGGACACAACCAGGTTGATGGGAGCCAGGTTTCGCGACAGTCCGCTGGCCGTGTAGGCACGCGCCGCCAGCTGCAGCAGCCCGGGCGGCGTAGTCTCGGTGAGCCCCATGATCTGATGCGCCGACAACGCCTTGGCCATTAATTTGGCGCTTTGCGTGCTTTCGTGGATCGCCCCCAGCCGCTCGACGGGCTCTTCTACGTGGGTGGCAAGAGATACGGTCATCGAGCTGATCTTGTTCCCGATCTCGCTCATCGTCTCATCGGTGCGAGTGGAGACCGGGATCTGGGCGATGAGCGGTTTGGTCGGCAGCTCACCACGTTTTTGCAAGTATTCGCGGGCGGCACCGGCCACGAGTGCGAGCACGACGTCGTTGAGCTTGACGCCGTATGCGTCCTTGACGGCCTTGGCCCGGGCCAGCTCGACGCGGCAGCCGGTCACCCGCCGGTGCGGCGACACGCGCGCGTTGAACCGGGTCTTGGGAGCGTCGAAGTATCGCGACGGCTTGCTGCTGACGCTCAACGCGGCGACCTGCTGGCGCAACGTCTGCTCCACCAGTCGGGCGATGCGGAAAGGCGTCATGATGCCGATGTTGATGAGCGCGCCCACCGCGCGCCGTTCCAGACCCGGAAGCTGGAATCCCACCAGCGATCCGACCGTCTCCGCTTGCGGCGGTCGAGGTTCCGGTGTGACGTCCAAGAGGATTTCACCCAGCCCGGCGCCGGAGACTCCGTCGACGATGGCGTGATGCATCTTGGTCAGTGTCGCCATCCGGGCGCCCTCGACGCCCTCGATCACCCACAGTTCCCACAGTGGCCGGGAGCGGTCCAGCTTGTAGGACATCAGCCGGCCAACCAGCTCCTCGAGCTCGCGGCGACCCCCGGGAGCGGGAACGCCGATGCGGCGGACGTGGAAGTCGACGTCGAGTTCCTCGTCCTCAACGAACCACGGTCGGTCCAGCCCGAGCGGCGCACCGGTGACCCGCCAGCGCAGCTGCGGCACCTCGGGCAGTCGCTGGACGATCAGCTCGCGGAGTCGTTGAAAGCTGTAGTCGGGCGCATCGCTGGGATCGCAGATCGCCAGGGCACCCACGTGCATATGCCAGCCCGCAGTTTCGGCCGACCAAAACGCCGCGTCAACACTCGAAAGCCGCTTCATGCGATGACCGTAGCCCTCGCCTGCCCGCTGCGCCGGGCTACGCCAAACAATCTCACAACGCTTCCCCCTGTATCCCCCGCCGCATCGCGGCTAGTTAGGCATCCTCCAAAAGGTCTGGCGTCACCGCCGACTCGGTGTCGGGGATGCCTTCGACCTTCGCCTTGCGATCGGCCATGGATAACAATCGCCGAATACGGCCCGCCACAGCGTCTTTCGTCATTGGGGGGTCGGCGAGCCGGCCGAGCTCCTCCAGGGAGGCCTGCCGGTGCTCGACGCGCAGTTTGCCGGCCGAAGCCAGATGATCGGGGACGGTATCGCCGAGTATTTCCAATGCGCGCTCCACCCGGGCCGCCGCCGCGACCGCGGCCCTTGCCGAGCGGCGCAGGTTGGCGTCGTCGAAATTGGCGAGCCGGTTGGCCGTCGCCCGCACCTCTCGACGCATGCGGCGCTCCTCCCAGACCAGTCGAGTGTCCTGGGCCCCCATGCGGGTCAGCAATGCGCCGATCGCCTCACCGTCGCGCACCACCACCCGATCGGCACCACGCACCTCGCGGGCCTTCGCGCTGACCCCGAGCCGGCGGGCGGCGCCCACCAACGCCAGCGCAGCCTCCGGGCCGGGACAGCTGACCTCCAATGCCGACGAACGTCCCGGCTCGGTCAGCGAGCCGTGCGCCAAAAAAGCTCCCCGCCACGCGGCTTCGGCGTCGGTGATACTGCCGCCGACCACCTGGGCCGGTAGCCCGCGCACCGGACGCCCCCGCATGTCGAGCAGGCCGGTCTGACGTGCCAGCGCCTCACCGTCGTTGGCCACCCGCAGCACGTACCGGGTGCTCTTGCGAATGCCGCTGGCCGACAACACATGCACAACGGCGTTGTAGCCGTAGAGGTCAAAGATGTCCTTACGCAGTCGCCGTGCGATGTTGCCCAGGTCCACCTCGGCCTCGACGACCACCCGGCCGCCCACGATGTGCAACCCGCCGGCGAACCTCAGCAGGGATGTGACCTCTGCGCGACGCGCGCTGACCGATTTCACTATCAGGCGGCTCAGCTCGTCCTTGACTTCGGTCGTCATCGCCACGCTTCGTCACCCCTCGGTCCCCTGCCAGCCGGTCCATTCACGCCGGTTTGTGGACTTTCACCGTCAACCCGAATCTCTGCGGTGGCCGTCGTCGAAGGCGCTCCCGGGCCCTTGTGGCCCGCTCGGACCCCGTCCAGCGCCGCCGCGAGCTTGCCTGGGTCATGTAAAGGTGTACCAGGTCTGGCCACGTCGGCGAAGTGGACCTCGGCCTGTAGCAGCGTCGCGGTGCGGCGCAGTTGGTCCCGTTCACGATCACTGGGCACTCGTTCGGCGTCGATGATGATGTCGTGGACGGTGAACCCGGGCGCATGCTGGGCCAGCACGTGCAGGTGACGCTCCACTGAGAATCCGGCCGTCTCCCCCGGCTCGGCCACCAGGTTGAGCACCAGCGCCCGCCGGGCAGTCGTGGACCGCAGCGCCGCGGAAAGCCCTGGCACCTGCAAGTGGGGGATCACGCTGGTGAACCAGGACCCGGGCCCCAGCACCACCAAGTCGGCGGCCATGATGGCGTCCACTGCCTGCCGGGTCGCCGGCGGGTTCTCGGGAAGCAGCCGCACCCGCCGCACCTTGCCCGGTGTGGTCGCGATCGCCACCTGGCCGCGGATCAGCCGGAAAATCCGCGGGTCGGCCTCCAGGCCGGACACGTCGGCCTCGATCTGCAGCGCGATCGGGCACATCGGCAACACCCTGCCCTTTACGCCGAGGATGCGGCCGAGCTCGTCGAGGGCGGCGACCGGATCGGCCAGCACCTCGTTGAGGCCGGCAAGCAGCAGGTTGCCGATCGGATGCCCGGCCAGAGCACCGCTACCGCCGAATCGGTGCTGCAGGATGGTCGCCCACAGCCGTCCATATGGACTGTCGGATGCCAACGCTGCCAAAGCCATTCGCAAATCGCCCGGCGGCACCACGTCTAGTTCGCTGCGCAGCCGGCCAGACGAGCCACCATCATCGGCGACGGTCACCACTGCGGTGACGTAGGGAGTCAGCCGGCGGGCCGCGGACAGCGTCGCATACAAGCCGTGTCCACCCCCCAGGGCGACGATGCCCTCGCTATTCGGTGCGCTCATTCGCGACCCAGATCCCGGTGCAGCACCCGCACCGACAGTTGCGCATTGCTCCCCAGCAGCTGCATCAATGC
>DATIOT010000211.1:0-9836 GCA_035472875.1 Mycobacterium sp. | reverse complement strand
AGGTTCACGACTTCCAGATGGCCGCGCCGATGGTGCCGGAGGCAATCCGTTTGCTGCGCCAGATCGGGGAGTACATCCGCGAAGCCACCGGCTAACGCTTGGATGTGCCGGGGCTCTGCGGCTGTCGGCATGGGTGTGCGCGGCCCGAAATCGCCTGAGACGATGAACGCATGCGAAGCGCGCAGCACATCAGTGACCTCATCGGCGGTACGCCACTGGTTCGCCTGAATTCGGTCATCCCCGCGGGTGCCGGCACTGTCGTGGCCAAGGTCGAATATCTCAACCCCGGTGGCAGCTCCAAGGACCGCATCGCGGTGAAGATGATCGACGCCGCAGAGGCCAGCGGGTTGCTGAAGCCGGGTGGCACCATCGTCGAACCCACCTCGGGCAATACCGGTGTCGGTCTCGCTCTGGTCGCCCAACACCGCGGCTACAAGTGTGTTTTCGTCTGCCCGGACAAGGTCAGCGAGGACAAGCGCAATGTGCTGCTCGCCTACGGCGCAGAGGTCGTCGTATGCCCGACCGCGGTGCCGCCCGACGACCCGGACAGCTACTACAGCGTTTCCGACCGGTTGGTGAAAGAGATCGACGGCGCCTGGAAGCCCGACCAGTACGCCAACCCGGCGGGACCGGCCAGCCACCACGAGACCACCGGCCCGGAGATTTGGGCTGACACCGACGGCAAGGTCACCCATTTTGTCGCGGGTATCGGCACTGGCGGGACGATCACCGGCGCGGGCCGCTACCTCAAGGAGGTGTCCGGCGGCCGACGAGAAGGACCGGTACGCATCATCGGCGCCGACCCGGAAGGTTCGGTGTATTCGGGCGGCAGCGGCCGGCCCTACCTGGTCGAGGGTGTCGGCGAGGATTTCTGGCCGGCGGCCTACGACCCCACGGTGCCCGACCAGATCATCGCGGTGTCTGACTCCGATTCGTTCAATATGACCAGGCGGCTGGCCCGAGAAGAAGCGATGCTGGTCGGTGGCTCGTGCGGGATGGCGGTGGTAGCCGCGGCGAAGGTGGCCGAGGAAGCCGGACCCGATGCGCTGGTCGTCGTTTTGCTGCCCGACGGCGGCCGCGGCTACATGTCGAAAATCTTCAACGACGCCTGGATGTCGTCATACGGGTTCCTGCGCAGCCGCCTCGACGGCTCCACCGAGCAGTCCACGGTCGGAGACGTGCTGCGCGGGAAATCCCGCGCCCTGCCCGACCTGGTGCACACCCATCCGTCCGAGACGGTGCGCGACGCCATCGGCATTCTGCGTGAGTACGGGGTGTCCCAGATGCCGGTCGTCGGCGCGGAGCCACCGGTGATGGCCGGCGAGGTCGCCGGCAGTGTCTCCGAACGCGAACTACTCTCGGCCGTCTTCGAGGGTCGCGCCAAATTGGCCGACGCCGTCTCGGAACACATGGGCCCACCGCTGCCGATGATCGGGGCCGGCGAGCTGGTCAGCGCGGCCGGCAAGGCGTTGCGCGACTGGGACGCGTTGATGGTGGTGGAGCAGGGCAAACCGGTCGGAGTCATTACCCGGTATGACTTGTTGGGCTTCCTCTCGGACCCGCCACGGCGACGTTAGCGGAGCGATCGAGCCGCAAAATTAGTGGGGTCCTCGGGTACTGTAATGCGGCCTGGTTCAGCTAATTCGCAGTGGAAGGTTGCCCATGACCGATCAACCGCCGCCTGGCGAGTCTCACCTGCCACCCCGGCCACCGCCTGGGTCATCCGGTGGGCATGAACCCCCGCCGACTCCGTCGACGCCCGGAGCTTCTTACCCTCCGCCGCCTCCGCCACCCGGCGGTTCCTACCCGCCGCCTCCTCCGCCTTCGGGTGGGTACGCGCCGCCACCACCGGGGCCCGCCATCCGTGCTCTGCCGACCGAGTCCTACACGCCGTGGCTTACCAGGGCGCTGGCCTTCATCATCGACATCCTCCCGTACGTCGTCTTGTACGCCATCGGTACCGGGATCTATCTCGCCACCCAGCAGACGTCATGTGTCACCGACATCACGCAATACAACGTCAATCAGTACTGCGCTACCCAGGACTCGACCACCGGCATATTGGCGCAGTGGTTGGCGTCACTGCTGGGTTTGGCCTACTTGGTCTGGAATTACGGCTACCGCCAGGGCACTACCGGGTCGAGCCTCGGTAAATCGGTGATGAAGGTCAAGGTCGTCAGTGAAGTCACCGGGCAGCCCCTCGGTTTCGGGATGTCGGTCGTGCGCCAACTTGCCCACTTCGTCGATGCGGTGATCTGCTTCATTGGTTTCCTGTTCCCGCTCTGGGACGCCAAGCGGCAAACTTTGGCGGACAAGATCATGACGACGGTCGTCCTGCCGATCGAACAGTGACGGCGTGATGCGGTGATGGAGTCGCTGCCGCGGTCGTCATTAGGCTGATCGTCGATGAGCGAAGACATTAAGGGACACCACGGAATCACCGGACTGGCCACCAAGGCCATCCACGCCGGCTACCGTCCGGATCCGGCGACTGGGGCGGTGAACACCCCGATCTATGCCAGCAGCACGTTCGCCCAAGACGGTGTGGGGGGCCTGCGCGGCGGATTCGAGTACGCACGCACCGGCAACCCGACCAGAGCGGCGCTGGAGGCCTCGCTGGCGGCTGTAGAAGAGGGCAGTTTCGGGCGGGCGTTCAGTTCCGGGATGGCCGCCGGCGACTGTGCCCTCCGGGCAATGCTGCGGCCGGGCGATCACCTGGTCATCCCCAGTGACGCGTACGGCGGGACATTCCGGCTGATCGACAAGGTCTTTGCCCACTGGAATGTCAACTACACGCCGGTGGCGCTGTCTGATCTGGATGCCGTGCGCGCCGCGATCACGCCGCAGACCCGGCTGGTCTGGGTGGAGACACCGACCAATCCGTTGCTGTCCATCGCCGATATCGCGGCCATCGCCGAACTCGGCCAACGGCATTCGGCAAAGGTGTTGGTGGATAACACGTTTGCGTCGCCCGCGCTGCAGCAGCCGTTGACGCTGGGTGCCGATGTCGTGCTGCACTCGACCACCAAGTACATCGGCGGTCACTCCGACGTGGTGGGCGGCGCATTAGTCACCAACGACAAAGAGCTGGACGACGCCTTCGGTTTCCTGCAGAACGGGGCCGGCGCGGTGCCAGGCCCGTTCGACGCCTACCTGACGATGCGCGGTCTGAAGACCCTGGTGCTGCGGATGCAGCGGCACAGCGAAAATGCCTTGGCCGTAGCGGAATTCCTCGCCCGGCATCCCTCGGTGAGCACGGTGCTGTATCCAGGTCTGCCCACTCACCCCGGGCATGACATCGCCGCCCGGCAAATGCGCCGCTTCGGCGGCATGGTTTCGGTGCGCATGCGAGCCGGCAGGGCAGCCGCCGAGGCTCTGTGCGCCAGAACCAGGGTGTTCATCCTGGCCGAATCGCTGGGCGGCGTGGAGTCGCTGATCGAGCACCCCGCTGCCATGACGCACGCGTCCACGGCCGGTTCGCAGTTGGAAGTACCCGACGACCTCGTGCGGCTTTCGGTTGGCATCGAGGATGTCGCCGATCTGCTGAGCGACCTCGAGCAGGCCTTGGGCTAGCCACCGCGAGCAGTCGCAGAATCGCACGCGCAAGGCGTGCTGGGTGCGATTCTCTGTCTGCTCGCGAAAGGGGGCTAGCTAGGAGTGGTACGGCTCCGCGCTGACCAAGGTGACCTTCACGGTGTTGCCGTTGGGCACCGTGTAGCTGCGGGTTTCACCCACCTTGGCGTCGATCAGCGCGCCACCCAGCGGTGAGTTCGGCGAGTACACCTCGAGCTTGCCGTCGTTGACGCCCTCCTGGCGGGTGGCGATCAGGAACGTCTCATTGTCGGACTTGTCGCCGTTGTAGTAGACCTTGACCACCGAACCGGGCAGCGCGACGCCGGACTGCTTGGGCGCTTCACCGACCTTCGCGCTGTTGAGCAGGTCCTGCAGCTGGCGAATGCGGGCCTCTTGCTGACCCTGCTCTTCGCGGGCGGCGTGGTATCCGCCGTTCTCCCGGAGGTCACCCTCCTCGCGGCGGTCGTTGATTTCCGCGGCGATGACCGGACGATTCGCGATCAACTGATCGAGCTCGGCCTTGAGTCGGTCATGTGATTCCTGGGTCAGCCAGGTCACCTGGGTATCCATCATATCGTCGCGCTCCTCGTCTTGTCCGTTCCGCGTATCCGCGTAGGTTTTTGAACCCCGCTGTCGGGGATATCCGGGTCCCGCCCCGTGCTGCGGCTCCGTTCCGCTCGCGGCCTTTAAGCAGCAATACACGGTCCCAGCAGGAACCGTGCATTCACCCATGTTACCACTGCGCAAACAACTGATGACGGCATATTCGCAGTTCTTTGTCGTGGTCAGGCTGACCGCAAATAGCCGGGCACGTCGGTGCCGCAGCCGTAAATGTCCGCCATCGCCGGCGGCTTGCTGGATTTCACTGTCGTCGTCACCTGCACCGTGGCCTGGTCGGAGGGCGGAACCAGCACCTCTCGTCTGCCCGTCTCGCTGCCGTCTTTCGAGCGAACCCGCACGATGCAGTCAACCGGTCGCGACGGATCAGATCGCGTCACGCTGATCGTCACTGACGCCGTCTCATTGTCAATCACTGCATAGCCGGCCAGCGTGCCTGCGACCTCGCTGGTGCCAAGCCGTTGGTAGCCAATGACGGCGACGACGAGGCCGACCGCACCGACCAGCACCGCCAGCGCGATAACCACACGACGCCGCGATATGCGGGACAGTCGCGAACGCCCGTAGCGGGCCTCGGGGCGCGGAATGGGAGTTTCGGTCATGCGCGGGTATGCCTGGACTAATCGGCTGCCGGACCACAGCCGACAGGATGCAACGATCGGGAACTGGAATTATAGGGTCGAAACCGGGCGTCCGGCAGACCGACAAGGGGGCATGTGAGCGAACTGCGGTTGATGGCTGTGCACGCCCACCCCGATGACGAGTCCAGCAAGGGTGCGGCCACCCTTGCCCGGTACGCCGACGAGGGCCATCGCGTGCTGGTGGCGACTCTGACCGGAGGCGAGCGCGGCGAAATTCTCAATCCGGCCATGGACCTGCCCGGCGTGCACGAACACATCGACGAGATCCGCCGTGACGAGATGGCGAAGGCCGCCGAGATCCTCGGCGTGGAGCACACCTGGCTGGGCTTCGTCGACTCGGGCTTGCCCAAGGGTGACCCGCCGCCCCCGCTGCCTGAGGGCTGTTTTGCGCTGGTGCCGCTCGAAGTGTCCACCGAGGCGCTGGTGCGGGTAGTGCGTGAGTTCCGGCCGCACGCCATGATCACTTACGACGAAAACGGCGGCTACCCGCATCCCGACCACATTCGCTGCCACCAGGTTTCGGTCGCCGCCTACGAGGCGGCCGCCGACTATGCCCGCTTCCCGGATGCCGGGGAGCCGTGGAGCGTGTCCAAGCTGTACTACACCCACGGCTTCCTGCGCGCGCGGATGCAGTTGCTCCACGACGAGTTCGTCAAACACGGTCAAGAAGGCCCGTTCGATAAGTGGCTCAAGCACTGGGATCCCGAGCACGACCCCTTTGAATCTCGGGTGACGACGCGCGTCGAGTGCTCGGCCTACTTCAGCCAACGCGACGATGCGCTGCGCGCGCACGCCACCCAGATCGACCCGAATGCCGAATTCTTCGCCGCTCCGATTTCATGGCAGCAGCGGCTATGGCCGACTGAGGAATTCGAATTGGCCCGGTCGCGTGTGCCCGCCCACCTGCCCGAGGACGACCTGTTTGCCGGAATCGAGAACGACGGGTGAATCACCTTTTGCGCACGGTGATCGCTGACGCGCCGCACAACCACGGGCCCGATTTCGGCAAGGCAAGCCCGTTGGGGCTGCTGGTTGTCGTGCTGCTGTTGATCGCCACGTTGTTGCTACTGCGATCGATGAACCGGCAGTTGAAGAAGGTCCCCAAAACGTTCGACCTCGAGCACCCTGAGCCCGATCAGGCCGCCGACGAGGGCACCGACAAGGTCGACGAGGGCCCCGAGCAAGCCCCCGGGCAGGCGAACGGATCGGCGCGACCATCGGGACCCGGCGATGAGCCCGGCTGAGTCTTCCGGGAGAAACATGCTCGGCGTGGCCACCAGCCCGTATCTGCGTCAGCATGCCGGCAACCCGGTGCACTGGCAGCAGTGGACGCCGCAGGCACTAGCGGACGCGGCTGCGCGCGATGTTCCGATCCTGCTCTCCGTCGGCTACGCCGCCTGCCATTGGTGTCACGTCATGGCCCACGAGTCGTTCGAGGACGACGAGGTGGCCGCGGCGATGAACGCTGGATTCGTCTGCATCAAAGTAGACCGCGAGGAACGGCCGGACATCGACGCGGTCTACATGAACGCCACCGTCGCGCTCACCGGGCAGGGCGGTTGGCCGATGACGTGTTTCCTGACACCAGACGGTAAACCCTTCTTCTGCGGCACGTACTACCCGAAAGGTGGCTTTCTACAGCTTCTTTCGGCCGTATCCGAAACCTGGCGGAATCGCCGCGGTGAGGTCGACGAGGCGTCCGACCGGATAGCCGGCGAGTTGCGCAAGATGGCTTCGACACTCCCGGGGCTGCCCGGCGGCGGCCCGGACGTGGCGCCGACGCAGTGTGACCATGCTGTCGCAACGGTGCTGGGCGACCAGGACACGGTTCATGGCGGCTTCGGCGGCGCACCCAAATTCCCGCCGTCGGCGCTTCTCGAGGCGCTGCTGCGTAACTACGAGCGCACCGGGTCGTCGGCAGCGCTGGAGGCGGTTTCGCGCACCGGCAACGCGATGGCCCGTGGCGGCATCTATGACCAACTAGCCGGCGGCTTCGCCCGGTACAGCGTCGACAACGCCTGGGTGGTACCGCATTTCGAGAAGATGCTGTACGACAACGCGCTGCTGCTGCGCGCATACGCGCACTGGGCCCGGCGTACCGGAGATCCGTTAGCCCACCGGGTCGCCGCTCAGACCGCGTGGTTTCTGCTCGACGAGCTCGCCGACGGCGGCATGTTCACTTCGTCGCTGGATGCGGACGCCGACGGGCGCGAGGGCTCGACCTATGTCTGGACGCCCGAGCAGCTAACCGAGGTGCTCGGTGCTGACGACGGCCGTTGGGCCACAGAGGTTTTCGCGCTCACCAAGTCGGGCACTTTCGAACACGGGACGTCGGTGCTGCAGCTCCCCGCTGATCCGGACGATCCGCAACGGCTGGAACGCGTCCGGACCGAGCTGCTGGCCGCCCGGCTCACTCGGGCCCAGCCGGGTCGCGATGACAAGGTCGTTACATCCTGGAACGGGCTGGCGATCACCGCGCTGGCCGAGGCCAGCGTGGCCTTAGGAGAACCCGAGTTTGCCCACGCCGCGCGACGTTGCGCGATGGCGCTGTTGGACTTGCACGTCGTTGAGGGCCGGCTGCGGCGCGCCAGCCTGGGCGGGGTAGTCGGCGATAGCGCCGCCATCCTGGAGGACCACGCGATGCTCGCCACCGGGCTGCTTGCCCTATACCAGCTGACCGCCGACGAGAACTGGCTGACAAGGGCAACCGAGCTACTCGACATCGCAGTGGCGCACTTCGCCGACTCGCAGCGGCCCGGCCGGTGGTTCGACACCGCCGACGACGCCGAGGAGCTGATGCTCCGGCCCGCCGACCCGCTGGACGGCGCGACGCCGTCGGGCGCGTCGACGGTCACCGAAGCGCTGCTGACCGCGGCGCACCTGGTCGACGGTCACCGGGCGGAGCGGTACCAGCAAGCAGCCACCGATGCGCTCAGCGCGCATTCCGTGCTGCTGGCGCGCGCACCGCGCTCGGCCGGATATTGGCTGGCCGTCGCCGAATCCGCGGTCCGCGGACCGCTGCAGATCGCGGTCGCCTGTGACCCGTCGCGCTCGCCTCTGCTGGCCGACGCACGCCGGTTGGCGCCCGGCGGGGCGATCGTCGTGGGCGGCGAAATGGACTCGTCGGTGCTGCTGGTCGGGCGGGACCGGGTGGCCGGTGCCGACGCCGCCTACGTGTGCCGCGGACGGGTCTGCGACCTACCGGTGACCCGGGCGGCGGAACTGGCGGCCGCCCTGGGTGTACCGGGGTAGTAGCGTTGCGTTCCATGCCGAATGTCGATAAGACCCAAGCGATCACCGACACGGTCAACCGCTACATCGCAACGGTTGTGAACGGCAGCGCGGACGATCTCGCCGGCTTCTACGCTGACGACGCCACGCTCGAAGATCCGGTCGGCGGCGAGGTGCACATCGGCAGCACCGCGATCCGCGGTTTCTACTCGGCGATCGCCGGCACGGAGCGCGAATGCGAGCTGGTCTCGTTGCGGGTCTGCGGCAATGAGGCGGCATTCCAGTTCCGGTTGACCCTGACGGCCGGTGACCACAAGATGTGTGTCGAGCCGATCGAGGTAATGGCGTTCGACGACCGCGGCAGGGTCACCGCCATGAAGGCCTACTGGTCGGCCGCCGACGTCATCCAGCTGTAGCAGGTTAGAAGACCACGAACCACATCGCGATGTAGTGGCACATCGCCGCTATCGCGGTGCAGGCGTGGAAGAACTCGTGGAAGCCGAACGTGTGCGGCCACGGGTCGGGCCAGCGCAACGCGTAGAGGATGCCGCCGATGCTGTACAAGGCGCCACCAACGAACAGCAACACCATCGCGGCCACCCCGGCGTTGTGCAGGATCGTCCCGGTGTACCAGACCGCTACCCAGCCCAGTAGCAGATAGAGCGGCACGCCCACCCAGCGCGGCGCCGAGGGCCAGCACATCTTCAGCACGATCCCGGCCAGCGCGCCGCCCCACACGATGTACAACACCGTTCGTCCGGCGTCGTGCGGCATGGCCAGCAGCGCGAACGGTGTGTAGCTGCCGGCGATGAACACGAAGATCATCGAATGATCTAGCCGCTTCATCCATTTCCGGGCGGTCTCCGATCGCCAGTTGACGCGGTGGTAGGTGGCGCTGACGGTGAACATGACCACCGTGGCCGCGGTATAGGCAAACGTCGCAAGCCCGGCACGGGTAGACGAGACCGCCCACGACACCGCGATCAGTGACGCACCCGCGGCGACGGCGGCCCCGGCGGAGTAGACGTGAATCCACCCCCGGAAGCGTGGCTTGGTCAGTACCCGGGCGACGCCGTCGACGAGTTGCTGCGCAGCGTTGCCCGCGAGCCCCTGCGATTCGGGCTCCGGGTTGATAACCCTACTGGTCTGGCTGCTCATGTCTCCTGTTGCCCGTTCAGCTGGCAGTAGTGAAGTGCCAGGGGCTGATTTCTCCCAACAGTAGTCGGCATCGGTCACGACACCGTGTCGGACGGGCGGTGAGATTGCCGGAAATGCAGACCGGAAATGGTTGCAGCTCACAGTAGGGTAGATCTTCGTGGAGATTATCCCGCCGCGGCTCAAAGAACCGTTGTATCGCGTCTACGAGCTGCGGCTGAGGCAGGGTCTGGCTGCCGCGAAATCCCAACTTCCGCGCCACATCGCAGTGCTGTGCGACGGAAACCGGCGATGGGCACGTGATGCGGGTTACGACGACGTCAGTTACGGCTACCGGATGGGTGCCGCCAAGATCGCCGAGATGCTGCGCTGGTGCCAGGAAGCCGGCATCGAAATGACCACCGTCTACCTGCTGTCCACCGAGAACCTGCAAAGGGATCACGACGAGCTGGCCGCACTGATCGAGATCATCACCGATGTCGTCGAGGAGATCTGCGCCCCACCCAACCGCTGGAGCGTCCAAACCGTCGGTGATCTCGAGTTGATCGGCGAAGAGCCCGCCCGCCGGCTGCGCGAGGCAGTCGAATCCACACGGGGCAACGGCAGTTCCACTGGAAC
>DATIOT010000210.1:0-8135 GCA_035472875.1 Mycobacterium sp. | reverse complement strand
ATTTTCCGGCTCTTGTTCAGCGTTCAAGTGATAGAGGTTTCCAAAGAACTCGTCGAAGCCGTGCGCCGTCGGCAGGAATTCGTCGCGGTCACCGAGGTGGTTCTTGCCGAACTGGCCAGTGGCGTAGCCCTGCGTCTTGAGCGCCGTCGCGATCGTCGGGTCCTGCGCCTGCAGGCCCAACGGCGCCCCGGGCAGGCCCACCTTGGTCAGGCCGGTGCGGTAAGGGTTCTGGCCAGTGATGAACGCCGCTCGTCCGGCGGTGCAGCTCTGCTCCGCGTAATAGTCGGTGAACAGCACCCCTTCGGCGGCGACGCGGTCGATGTTGGGGGTCCGGTATCCCATCAGCCCATTGCTGTAGCAACTGAGGTTGCTCTGACCGATGTCGTCGCCCCAGATGATCAGGACATTCGGTTTATCGCTCACTGGTTGGCCTTTCGCGGTTGAAGCCCCGATGCCTCGCACCCGGGCGCCAGCCGACGCTGGCGCGTACCAGGCCCCAACAGGGATCCTAGCTCCCGTTTCCGCCGCCGCCACGGACGTTCTGTGATCCCGCAGACGGCTGATTCGTGAACTGCCCTCGAACATTCGGCCGCAGCGCCGAACCCGGCCCGCCGGACGGTGTCCTCGTGCCACGATGAAACCGAGGGGCCGTGGAAAGAGAATGCCGTGTGTCGTTGGGTCGCATACCTGGGTGCCCCGATCGCGCCCAAGGAACTGCTGTACGACCCTGAGCGGTCGCTGATCGAGCAGAGCCGCCGGCACGCCCCGAACATGGAGATACCCAACGGCGACGGGACCGGGCTGGGTTGGTATGACCGCCGCTCCGAGCCGGCCCTGTTTCGCAGCATCGTTCCAGCCTGGGGCGACGAGAACCTGGTCGAGCTTGCCGCCGAGATCCGCAGCCCACTGTTCTTGGCGCATGTACGGGCCGGAACCGGAACTCCGGTGCAGCAGACCAACTGCCACCCGTTTCGCTGGCGCAATTGGCTGTTCGTGCACAACGGCTACGTCGCTGACTACAAACGGCTACGCCGCGAGCTGCTGCTGGCCGTGCACCCCGACCTATTCACCAACATCGACGGATCCACCGATTCGGAGGTGCTCTTCCATCTCGCCTTGACCTTCGGGCTGGCAGACGATCCGATCGCCGGGCTGGAGCGGATGGCCGGGTTCGTGGAGGCGACCGCCGAGGCGGCCGGCGTAACCGATCCCGCGCTGCAGATGACGATCGGGGTCAGCGATGGCAACCGCCTCTACGCTGTGCGTTACGCCAGCGGCGCGGAGGTCAACACTCTGTTCGTCAGCGAAGACGCGACGTCGCTGCGGATGCTGTATCCAGAAAGCGAGCGGTCCTCGCATTTCAGCCACGGGGCACGCGCGGTGGTCTCCGAGCCACTGGTCGATCTGCCCGGCATGTGGCGCGAAGTTCCCGCTGGGAGCGCGCTAGTCATCGGCGACGACGTTCAGGAACAAAGCTTTCGGCCGATCAGCCCATCCATGACCTGATGGCATCGGGCCGGCCGGGAACGAGAGCCACTCTTCAAATCTGATTCACCTAATTCTGACGCTCGGGTGTCGAAAGAGGGTTAACCTCGCGGTGCTATGAGCATCGAAGATGAACTCAACGAAGAGTTAGGCAGCTACGGCTACAAACTCGACACGTTTGCCCTCGAAGACAGCAACTACCAAGTCAGTCGCCTCGACGGCTACGGCGGTTACGCGGCGACGTTCAAAGATGTCCAGGGTTTGCGAACATTTCTCAAGCACCTTGCGGAGAGCGATAACCTCTGGTGTATCCATCTCGATCTCGGCAACGTCGATGTGGATAGGTCCACGGGGGAAGTCACGCCTCGAGACGGGGGGCCGTTGTTCAACCTCCAGGACTTGCACCCCGACGAGTGGTCAGGCGCTTCTGATGACGCTCCCCGGAGTATCGGCTCGGCCAGTCTGATGACCGCCCATCAAGTCTGTATCAGGTCCAATTCTCGACCGCCCTACGGCGGATTGTGGTTCAAGCGGGCCTGAGCACAACCCAATTAATTCGTCCCCTGTGCTTTGCCCGATCTGTCTCGCAAAACCGCAGCTGGGGCTTTTTGGCGGCTGCCGGTGGCGATCATCCCTTGACCATGGCGCGCTCGAGGATGGGAGCCAGGTCCAGTCCCGTGGGCAGCGTGCCGAACGCCGCACCCCACTGCCCGCCCATGCGGGTGGCCAGGAACGCCTCGGCGACCGCGGGGTGGCCGTGGCGCACCAGCAGCGAGCCCTGCAGTGCGAGGCTGATGTCCTCGGCAATCTTGCGGGCTCGGTACTGGATGGTCTCCAAGTCCGCCAGCGCGGCTTGCAGCGCTGCGACGTGAGCATCCAGCCGCGCATCGTGGCCGGCGGTGGTACCCAGTTCGTCGAAGAGCACCTCGACGCATGCCGGCCGGGTTGCCATGGCGCGCAAGGTGTCCAGCGCGCTGACATTGCCGGACCCTTCCCAGATGCCCATCAGCGGAGCTTCGCGATACAGCCTCGGCATCCCCGAATCCTCGACGTAGCCGTTGCCGCCCAGGCATTCCAAGGCCTCGGCGGCGTGCGGGACGGCGCGCTTGCACACCCAGTACTTGCTGGCCGCCAGCCCGATGCGGCGCAGCAGCGCCTCCCGCTCGTCGCCGCGCACGACGCCGTCGGTGGCGCCGGCCATCCGCATCGCCACAATGGTGGCGGCTTCGGCTTCCACGGCCAAATCGGCCAGCACGTTGCGCATCAGCGGCTGGTCGATCAGGTAGGCGCCGAACACCTTTCGATGCTGAGCGTGATGGATGGCCCGGGTCAGCCCGGTGTGCACGCCAGCGGCGCTGGCCAGGGTGCAGTCCAGCCTGGTGAGGTTGACCATCTCGATGATGGTCGGCACGCCGCGCCCCTCCTCGCCCACGAGCCACGCTGTGGCGCCGTCGTATTCGATCTCACTGGACGCGTTGGCGTGGTTGCCGAGCTTGTTCTTCAGCCTCTGCAGGAACATCCGGTTGCGACTGCCGTCGGGCAGCACTCGCGGCAGCAGGAAACAGGACAACCCGCCCGGGGCCTGGGCCAGCACCAGGACGATGTCGCTCATTGTTGCCGAGGTGAACCACTTGTGCCCGATCAGGGTGTAGCTGCCGTCGGCGTTGGGTGTGGCCTGGGTGGTGCCGGCCCGCACATCCGAGCCGCCCTGCTTCTCGGGCATCGACATCGTCGCGGTGATGCCTGCCTTGGTGGTGGCCAGCTTGAGTTCGGGGTCGTATTGGCGGCTGGTCAGCAACGGCTCGTAGACCTTGGCCAGGTCGGCGTTGTGGCGCAGCGAGGGAACGACGGCGTAGGTCGCCGAGATCGGGCACACGTGACCGGGCTCGGGGGTCCAGGCCAACATCTTCGCCGCGCGCACCACATGGGCGCCCGGCCGGTCGTCGGCCCACGGGGCGGCGTGCAGGCCGTGCCCGATCGCCGTGCGCATCAGCTCGTGATAGGCCGGGTCGAATTCGATCTCATCGATACGGTGGCCGTAACGGTCGTGCGTGTGCAGGACCGGGCGGTTACGGTCGGCCAGCTCGCCCCAGCGCTGGGCCTGTGCCCCGCCCGCGATCGCGCCCAGTTCGGTGACCTCGTCGAGGCCCCACTGCCCGCCCTCGCGGATCAGTGCTTCGACCAGCACGGGCGACGTCGCAGGGTTGTGGTCCGCCAGCGGCGGAACCTGATTGGTGACCACATGCGTATCCGGCATGTTCGCTACTGTTACATTTCTTCGACAGTCGCACAATACTGTGTAATACCCCGCACGGGCGCACAGGATGGCCACAGCGGCTAGCTGGTTGGCCGAATCGACTTCATTGGCGATATGGGTAGAGCTCCACGAGAGTTCAACCAGACAGATGGTGCGACTATGCGGCAGCGCGGATGGGTGAGGCGGGACCACCGCCCATCAGGTTGCCGTGGGAATGAGTACCGCGACATCGCTGTGCAGGTGCGCAAGGCCGCTATCGAGAGTCGCCAACTGCCCCTTGCGGCTTCGTGCGAGCTGAGCAAGGTAGGCATCTGTTACCTGCCGGTGACCGACCACACCACTGACCTCTACATCAGCGAATGAGACACTGTCAGGCCAGAACTCGTGGCGGTTCGCACTCTCGACTGCGCTGACGACCTCCCGCGCAGCTGCCGCGGATTGCCCCGTACGGACCAGGAAACGCACAAGGCTTCCTTGTGTGATCGGGCACGTCGCAAATCCCGTACCGGATACCGATAGCCATTCCGCGGCGGCGTCATGATGCACATGCTCGCTGACGACCAGCGCGATGAGCACGTTCGCGTCGAGCAGCGCCGTCACTCCTCATCCTCCAATGAGCGCACATCCTCGGAGGTCACGACCGTCCCAACGCTCACCAAAGGCAACCCCGTCCTGGGGTCTTTGGAGATCGCCGCGGGGCTGCCGGCTCGCAGGCCGCGTCGAATGAGGTCGGCGACAGTTTCGCTCAACGTGCGGCGCGTGTCCCGTGCGATCGCCAGCGCCTGTTTATGCAGGTCGTCGGGGAGATCAATGGTGGTACGCACGCCCAATGTTAGCATCACCGCATCACGATGCATATGTGCACTCACTCCCGGCGCCTCGGTCAGGCCGATTCGGCACGGGCTGTCCGTAGCAAATTACACGCGTCGACGAAGCGGGCCCACTCAGTTTCGGTTGGACGGGCTGCACAGTCCGCGACGGCATCGTCGCTTACCACGAGACCGGGTCCTAGAGGCGCCACCAATTTCGCGAGTTTGAGAATCTGCCCTGCCGGGCCATCCGCGAAGCTCTGAAAGACCCTGTGTCGGATCCGCTCTTGGGCGCTGTCGACGCCAGCGGCTAAATCCAATTCGGGAATCCGCAGAGCATCCTTGCATCGGAGGGCCTGTTCCTCGAAACGATCCTCCCAGCATTCCGTCTGCCACCCGCTCCATAGGTGCGAAAGGGTTTGGAAAATTCCCATGGTGTCGGCGGTTTGCCACGCACCCAACGTCTTTCGGGCAACGTCGATATGGAGGCCGCCTTCGGGGATCTTGCCGAGTGTCAAGCTTCGTACACCGCGGCCGGGCAGCTTGTCTACCAATGCGGGCCCGTGCCACGCCTGGCTGAGGTGCCACCACACCGGCCACATCCGAAGTTGTCCCGTGTCGTCGACAACAGAAACAAGATGGCACAACGCGTTTCGGTTGCGGGCGAGCCGAAGCTTTGGCTGCCTATCCCGCGTGTGAGTTGGCAACTCCGCTCCCACATATCCCGCCAGTTCGACGGTTCCGTCATATGCCCAACCGATCGCGTAACCAGGCCAGACCACGGCGAGCACACCCATCAGGGCTCGGCGTTCTGCCATCGCCACCATCAGTTCGTCGCCAAAGAACAACAGACGGCGACGATCGAAATCCACCACCGCGCCGCCGTCGGCCCATACCGGGTCGACCCACTGATCCTTGGGACACGGCCGCAGCGTCTGCGCATACCGCAGCGCGAAATCCGGCCCACCGATCAGCGCATCGAGTATGCGACAGCCCGCCCAGTGTGAGTGATAGAGCTCCCAATCCTGATTTTTCACAACGACGAAATTCGCCCGGTTGCCCATCTCGCCCCGCTTCCCATTGACGCGATCTCCGATGTCCCGTCGGCTGAGCCGAGTCTCCTCCGGGAGTCCGACACTGTGCAGTCGCCATTGGGCGACACGAGGGAGGATCTCATCACCCGAGCCATCAGGGGCGTGCGCCGCGTCCGCCCGTACGACGTGACATTTCCGGTTCAGCCGGAATCAGTAGACCGCGGCCACAGCTTCTCGCGAAGCGCACGGCGCGCGTCCTCCCTCGCCTTCTCCTTGGCCTGATCTCTCGCCGCCCCGAGGTGCCAGAACTGCAGGCTTACCTTCCGCAGCGCCTTGCGCCACGGCGACCCCTACGTGAACCTGGGACGCCTCCCCGGCCACAAACACTTCCGCGACTTCGCAGCCCAGATCGGCGCGGCAGCTCCGCTGTTAGCGCCGCTCGCTCGGCTACCGCAGGCCGAGCGCGGCGCGCAGCCGGTCGGCGTCCATGCCGCCGCGGTCGGCTTCGCCAGCGGGAAAGCTGTCCAGGAGTTTGATCAGGTCGCCGCGTCGGGTGGGGTCATCGGCGGCCTGCCGCGGCGTGCGGCCGTCGAGCGCGGGGATGGGTTCATCGAGCCACTTGGTCTCGTAGTCGCGGACGAACTCGTCAAGCAACGCGGCCAGTTCGGGGTCGGCGGGGTCGAGCGCGTCCTCGCCGGCAATTGGCAACTGCTTGGCCAGCTCGGCGGCCTCGCGGGCGTCGCGCAGCGGGCGGCGGGAGTCGTCGAGCACGCTCATCGCGGGGTCGAGGCGTGCCAGCGTGGCCAGCACGCGGTCCAGCCGCTTCTCGCTGTTGGCTTCCACGCGCAGCGTGTGGCCGTCGAGAACCAGGGCGGCGCGGATGCGCTGCATGCCCTGGGTGGTGACGTGCTCGAACCACCGCGGCGGCTCGTCGCCGTCGACCCGGCCATAGGTGTCGTCGAGCGCGGCCTCGATCCCGGCCCGGTCGCCGACATGCAGGGTGGCCTCGCAGATCGCGAGCGGATCGCCCTCGGTGTTGGCCAGCGCCGGGGGCGCGAACCGGCGGCTCAGCTGCGCCACCAGCGTCACCGCGTCGGGTTCCGTGTCGAGCAGGTCGATCAGCGGGTCGCGCTCGTGCAGCGCGACCGGTTCCAGCCCGCCGAAGAACTGCATGGTGTCCTCGGCGGGCACCACGCGTGCGCACACCAGCTGCCCTGGCTGCAGCTGGCGGCTGGCCGCCCGCTCACGCACCTCGTGTGTGTCGCCGGTGCGCACGTCGCGCACGGTGACGCCCTGGCCGCGGTGCACCTGCTCGACCTCGAACACCGACCGGTGCACCAGCAGCCATTGCTCGGCCAGCAGCCGCTCGTCGTCGGGTAGTAGCGACCCGCGTATCCGGAGGAACTCCGCGAACGCGCCGCCCTCGAACAGCACCGCGTCGAGCACCAGCGGATCGTCCAGGGCCGCGGCCAGCGCGTCGGGATCATCGTCGGCGTAGCGGCAGCGTTCGTATCCCGCCTCTGCCAGCAGATCGTTCCATCCGGTCAGCTGCGCGTGCTGGCCAGCCTTCACGTACAACCAGCCCACCCGCTCGGCCAGCGGCAGCTGCTCGCGCCCCAGATGGCATTTCTTGTACTTGCGGCCAGATCCGCACCAGCACAGCTCGTTTCGGCCGATGTCGCGGCGCGGCTCGGCCCGGTGCTGCTCCAGCAGCTCCACCAGCGGGTGGTCCGGCCCGGCGCCGGCGCGGCGCAGCAACGCCAACCCGCGCTCCAGGTCGCCGCGATCGGAGGCGATGCGCGCCAGATCGAACAACGGCAACGGCCAATCCGGATCCATCAACTCGGCCGCCAGCAGCTCGGCTTCGGCCGCGTCGATGTCGCCGATCCGCTCCAGCGCCACCGCGCGCAGCCAGCGACACGCCACCCGCGCTGCGCGCGGCACGTTCGGCTCCAGCGCCTCGGCGAACATGCCCAGCGCGGACGCACCGTCGCGACCGCTGCCGACCGTCTCGGCCAACAGCAGCTCAGCCAGCAGCGGATCGGCAAGCGCAGCCCCGAGCTCACCGACGAGATCGGCGAACCAGTCGACCTCGGGCTCTGTTCCGTCGGGCCCCGTCGCGCCCTCGGCTGCGGTCAACGCATCCTCCGGCGGCTCGTCCGCGTCGGCGGCGTCGCTCAGCAGCAGCGACATCCGGTCGAACAGTTTGACCAGCGAGTACAGCGCGAACGCGTCATCGGGGTCGAGGTCATGTCGCTCGGCGAGCGTTGCGCACCCGCGCTCGAAATGCCAACGGTCGAAATCGAACCCGTCGGGCGCGAGCCACTCGCCGCGACGTGCCAGACCGTAGCCGTCGACGATCTCGCACAGGGGCGGCAGCGGCTCGGTGAACACCGCCGGGTCCTCGACGCACGCCGTCCATACCGCCGCGCCGAAGTACACCGGCTCGTCGGCGTCGAGCGTCGCGGCCAGCCGCGTGCCCACCGCGGCGTTCGCACCGAGCGAGGGCGCGGTGACCCGCTCGACTACGAGTCCCCGCGCGGCCAGCCG
>DATIOT010000209.1:0-2783 GCA_035472875.1 Mycobacterium sp. | reverse complement strand
CATGCGCCGCGCCATCGCTGTGGCCCTGGCCACGCAGTAGTGGTTCTAGTCCGTCTCGTCGCCGTCGCCGAGGAACTTTTCGGGGTGGTGGAATGCGTTGGTTCGGGGTTGGCCTCGATCCACATGCGGCGGGGATCCAATCGGTAGTGCCGCCGGGTGGTTTTCGGGTTGTCCGGCCGTCGTCGTTGGCCAGGCGGTTGTCGGGTCCGCAGGCCAGGGTGAGGTTGTCGATGTCGGTGTGCCCGCCGGCGGCCCAGTCGGTGTTGGCGTGATGCACCTGGCACCAGGCGGCGGGCACGGTGCAGTTGGGTCGGCCTGGGGCGCGGTGCCCGGATTGCTCCGGGTCCGTTTCCCCAGGCCGCCCGCCGAACCGGACGTGCGAGTTTCCCCGCATCCGGCTCTCCACGGAATCTGCCGGTGGGGTGGTTCAGGCAGCGTGTGCCCATGGATGGGGGATCGTGTTGCCCCGGTAGCGGTAGCGCCGGATGGGCACCGCGGCCGGATTGAACAGGGTGATCCCGTCGGCGCTGATGGGGTGCCACCGGCCCGAGGGGTCGGTGAGCCAGCGCCGGACGTCGGCCCATCTCCAACGGTGCCGTGTACGTTGCCAATGCACGATCCGCCACCACACGAATTCACGGAGGTGGTCGAAGGTGTGCTTGGCCACGGCGTGGCGGAAGTAGGCCGTCCAGCCACGCAGGAGCTGGTTAATCCGCTCCAGCGTGACTGCCAGGGGTTGCTGTGATGTTCTGCGGGTCAGGGCACGGATCTTGGCCTTCACCGACCGCAGGGGTCGTTGGGCGATGAAGGTGTAGACGTACCACTTGCTGGTGCCTTTCTTACGGCGCCACTGGATGTGGAAGCCGAGAAAGTCGAACCCGTCGCTCATGTGCACGATCTGGGTTTTGGCCTGCGACAGACGTAATCCCATTGGTTCGAGCACCTGAGTGATTTCCTCGCGCAGTGTTTCGACGTGGCCTCGGTTACCCCAAACCAGCACCACGAAGTCGTCCGCGTAGCGGACCAGGCGCCAGTTCGGCAGTTGTTTCCAGCCACGGCGTCGGCGTCGCATCCCAGTCGACATCGGCCCGCCCGGCTTCCACGGCGCGTGCAGGTGCTCGTCGAGCACTGACAGCGCGATGTTGGCCAACAGCGGGGACAAGATGCCGCCTTGCGGCGTGCCGGTGTGGGTGTCCTCGTGGTCGCCGAGTTCGGTGAGGATCCCGGCTTTGAAGAACGCTTTGACCAGCCGCAGCACCCGCTTGTCCTTGACCCGCCGACGCACCCGATCCATCAGGGCCGCATGGTCAATACGGTCAAAGCACGCCTCGATATCTGCGTCCAGCACCCAGCGGTACCCCACGGTGCCGAACAGATGAATCTCGGCGATCGCGTCGTGTGCGCGCCGCGCGGGCCGAAACCCGTAAGAGACCGGCTCAAAGTCGGCCTCAAAGATGGGTTCCAGCACCAGTTTTAACGCCGCCTGGACGACCCGGTCGGCCACCGTGGGAATCCCCAGCCGCCGCACCTTGCCCGACCCGCCCGGTTTGGGGATCTTGCGTTCCCGCACCGGTTGGGGTTGAAACTGCCCACTTTTGAGCGTTGCGCGCAGCCCGTCCAGGAACTCCGGGAGCCCGATTTCGGTTTCGATGCGGGCCACGGTCAGCCCGTCCGATCCCGCCGTGCGAGCACCCCGGTTGGTTGCGACCCGATCAAACGCCACCGCCAGGGTGGCCGGGTCATGCACGAAGTTGAACAGATCATCGAACCGGCGGTCGGCATCGGCCGCCGCCCATCGGTGAAGCTTGGCCTGCATCTCCGATACCCGCCGATACGGCCCCACCGGGGCCTGCTCGAACGGAGCACCACCATTCGGCGGCGCATCTTCCGGCATTACAGCCTCCAATACCCGTTCGCGAATTCCGCTGCCGCCCTTGGCCATGCGGCCGGCTTTCCCGGCCTCGGACTACTACGGCGGCTCCGCCCCACCCCGAACCGATCGGCCGACGGTGCGCCCAGCCCTGCCGCCGCGCCGGATGCGCAGCGTCAGGGCAGGAACGGGGTGGTTCCCGTGTTCACTCGTTGATCGCTCGACGAAGGAGGCACCCGACTTTGCCCCTGCGACATCGCCGTGGCTACAACCCGCAGTACGTCACCACGGCCTCCCCCTCGGCCCCGGACAGACCTCCGAGGAGTTCCCCACCGTCCCAAAGGAAGTGAGTACGCATCGCCTCCGACCCGTATCCGCCAGATTTGAGTCGGTGCACCCTTGAGGGGCGTATGAACGCCGGTTTCTTGCGTATACCTTTCCGTCTCGCTTGCCGGACCCGCGCCATCTGGCAGTACTGGCGCGTTCCGGCTTTGTCAGGGCCGCTTGCCACCCTCCCCGGCACCTCCCGGGTCGGGCTGCCCTCAGCTTCGCAGTCCTGCTGCGACAGAACTACCGTGCAGGTCTTTCACCTCCACTCGATCAACAAGCGCCTCACGGCGCACGCCCGGGCGGGTGCAGCCGCGTTCGGTGGCATAGAGCACCAGCCGTTGGGCCGGGGTGGCCAGCCGGCTGTCGCGGCCCTTGTAGAGCTGGCAGCGCTTCGCGTTGTCGAAGAGCAGCAGAAAGTTGTGGGCGTGGGCGGACATCCGCAGCACGTCGGACATCGGCAGCACGCTGCCGCCGGCGGTGCGCGCGATGCCGGTCTTTGCCTGCAGGTCCTCCAGTGTGGCGGTGGCGATGATGGTGACCGGCAGGCCGTGATGGGAGCCCAGCTCCTTCGACATCAGGGTGG
>DATIOT010000208.1:0-5286 GCA_035472875.1 Mycobacterium sp. | reverse complement strand
CACGCGCTGGACGAAACCGGCGCGCAGCGCGCAGTTGAGCGCGGGCGCGAGCGTTATCACTATTCCGGTCTGTGCGCAGGCAAACGCCAAGAGCGCCAAGGTGGGCGGCGTCGTATTATCCACGGTCTGGCCGGGAACACCGATCATGCTTACCGGATAAAATCTCAGCAAAATCAGTAGCGACAGCGCGATCGCTGACCCGGCGGCGAGCAGCGCAGCTCTGCGAGTAGCCAATAGCCCACCGTGCCACGCGATTCCGAGCTGGTAGAGCGCCCCCCAGCACAGCAGATAGTTCAGCCAGCCGAGGTACGGTACGTGACCGCCGATCGAGACGGCGTCTACCGCCGCGACCCCCATGGCGAGCACTGCCGGCACCAAGAGTCCCCAACGGCGTTGTGCGGCAATCGCAATCGGCGTCAGCGAAACCACCACCAGATATACGGCGAGGAACCACAAATGCATCGCCACCGCCCAACCGGCATATTCCAGCACGGAACCGGCCACGTGATAGACGCCCAACACCAGGACAGCTACCGATACCAGCGCGGCATACACCGTTGTCGGCCCGAGAACTCGGGCCAGCCGATGGCGGAGCCAGGTCGGGCGGGGCACGCCGTCGGTGTCGTGCCGGTGCGTCCAGGAAACTGCGCCGGCGTAGCCGGCCGCCAGGAAGAACGTCGGTACCGCTTGGAACGGCCAAGTCAGCCACTGAGTCCAGGGCATGTCGACAAGCGGGTTCTGCCGACCGAAATGTCCGTCGTGATAGGTCACCGATCCGGCCAGCCAGTGCCCCAGCACAATCAGGACTACGCCGGAGACGCGGTAGAAATCCACCGCCAGATTCCGAACCGGCCGCGCGCTGTTTGCGTGGTCCATCAGATCGGGGGAAGCTCGACGCGGTGCACAGCGCCACGGTACCCGTCTAGCTCTTCGGCGACGGCTCGCCGAACCGCAGCTACGACAGGAGACGCGCCATGAAACAGGCCCAACTCGCCGATCTGCCGGTCGGACGTCTCGGTCTGGGCGCGATGGGGATGTCGGTGGCCTATGCCGGCGCCGGCAGCGACGACGCCGAATCCATTCGAACGATCCATCGCGCCATCGATCTCGGCGTCACGCTGATCGACACCGCCGAAGTCTATGGCCCTTACATCAACGAAGAGCTCGTCGCCCGCGCCTTGCAAGGCCGGCGAGATCAAGTGGTGCTGGCAACCAAGTTCGGCCTGATCTCTCACACCGGCCGTGACGGCCTCGACAGCAGCCCCGCCAATATCCGCATCGCCGTCGACGGGTCGCTGCAAAGGCTGGCGACCGACCGCATTGACCTCTACTACCAACACCGCCTCGACCGCGAGACCCCGATTGAAGACACGATCGGAGCTTTGGCCGAGCTGGTCGCCGCCGGAAAGATCCGGCACATCGGCCTTTCCGAAGTCGGCGTGAACACCATCCGCCGCGCGCACACCGTGCATCCCATCACCGCCGTGCAATCCGAATACTCGCTATGGACCCGCGACCCCGAAGACGGAGTGCTCGACGTGCTACGTGAACTGCGAATAGGGTTCGTCGCCTACTCGCCACTGGGCCGTGGCTTCCTCGCCGGCGCAATCCGCTCCACCGAAGAGCTGCCCGACAGCGACTACCGCAAGACCAACCCCCGATTCTTCGACGAGAACTTCCAGCACAACCTCAAGAGCGCAGACGAGCTGCGTGGCATCAGCGTCGAGGTCGGCGCCACTCCGGCTCAGGTCGCGTTGGCCTGGCTGCTGGCGAAAGGTTCTGACATCGTTCCTATTCCGGGAACCAAGCGGGTCACACGCCTTGAGGAAAACGTCGCTGCCGACACGGTCGAACTCACCCCCGACCAACTGGCCATACTCGACCAACTCACCCCGCCCGTCGGGGGCCACCACGCCGAAGCGCAAATGGGATGGATCGACCGCTGAGGCGGGTGATATGGATTCGGCGGGGGACAAGAAGAATCTGGTAATCGGCGCCAGTGGTTTTCTGGGATCACGTCATACGACAGCTTGTCGCTGCGGGTGCAGACGCGCGAGTCATGTTGCCTCGCACCAGTTCCACCACAGGGATCGACGATCTAGTATCGAGCGCTGTTATGGGGACGTGTTCGATGACAGTGCTTTGCGCGCGGCCATGAACGGCTGCGATGTCGTCTGCTACTGCGTCGTCGATGCCCGGATGTGGCTGCGTGACCCAACGCCATTGTTCCGGACGGTTTTCGCTGCACACCACTAGTCCGCCAATGCCGCGGAGCCATATTTCTTCTCGATCAGCGTCCACGGCTCGGCATACGGGCCTCGTCCCTCGGCGCGGCGCTGCAGCTTCAGGGCCGTGCGCATCGCTGGCCGCAATATCGGACCCAGTGCACGCAACACGGTGCGCAGGTGGCCCAAGGATTCGGCGATCCAGGCCACGGTCTGGTGCCAGTCGTGTTCTTGGAAGTCGAGCAGCGCCTGCGATTCGGTGGTGTCGAACCAACCGGTGAACGCCCAACCTCGGTCGTCATCGGGGTCGCCGGGAAGGCTCGCTGAGGGGCCGAGGCGGCCCAAGCCGACGGCGGCCATCATGTCGTCCTCGAGGTCGCGCTGCAGCTTCACATACGATTCGTTCCCGCCGATGAGCAGCACCTTGCCCGCGATCGTGGCTTCGCGATCGGCGCCGTTGGCGAATGCCAGCGCAACATCGCGTGCGTCCACCGCGTGGATGCGATTGTCGCGCGGCGTCGCTCGGATCAGGAGCAGATAGTCGCCGTCCAGGTGGGTGTCCGGCGAGACAACCCCGCCCAGTCGCAGCAGCGCATAGGGCAGGCCGCTGGCGCGGATTGCCGCCTCGGCCAACACTTTGTCTTGCCCGTACTGATCGATGGGGTCCACCGGGGTGTCCGGCGTGATCCGCTCCGGATGGCGGAAGGGGTTAAGCGATCCATATACCGCGGCGCTGGATGCCATCAGGAACAGCGGTGGGCAGGGCAGTGACGCGGCCGGCGCCAGGAGGTTCTCGGTACCACCGACGTTGACTCTGCTGGCCAGCTCGGGATTGCGGTATGACGGTGGCGAAACGATCGCAGCAAGGTGGATGATCGCTTCCGGCCGACGGGTCACGACCAGCTCGCGCACCGCCTCGGCATCCAGCAGGTCGATGTAGGCCGGAATCAGCTTCTCGGGGTGCTCGCCTGCGGACAGATCTTCTTGGGCGGCAACGGTTTTGTCGGTGCGCAGATCCGTCGCGATAACGGTTCGTCCCCGGTCGAGCAGGATCTGCGCACATCGCTTGCCGATCTGGCCGAACGCGCCGGTGATCAGAATGGTGCCGACGGTCATGGTCGGGTTACTGTTCGATCAGCCGGCTGGCGAGCTTGGCGGCCGCCCTCCGGATGCGGTCGGAGATATAGAGCGAGAACAGGGGAGTGACGACGTCCTCTCGCAGCCGAGTTAGCTTGGAGCTCTTGATAAGCCACTTCCCATCAATGTTCTCGTAGGTCTCGTGGTAGTGGCCGTAGCCGACCAAGGTCAGCCCGGGCCCGAACCGCACGACATCCTGCAGGGCCCACACCCCGCGCGCCGTGGTCGCCGACGTCAGTTCGATCTCCGGCGCGTGCACCTGATGCGCTGTTGTCTGTGCCGGTCGTCCGATGCCCTTGCGGGTGTAAGCCACGAAGTCGTCGGCGCCGATAATCAGCTTGCCGCCCGCCTCAGCAGTGTCACTGACGAAGTCGTCGGTGAAGATCGATCGCCACGCCGCCCAGTCCTTGCTGTCGAGGTAGCGACAGTAGCGGGCTTTGAGCTGCTTTATGGACTCCATTGCCAGCAGCGTGGCAGCGTTATCGTCAGCGATTACTTCGTTCGCGTGCTCTGTCATTGCAGCTCGATTCCGTCGGTCAGCGCTTCCGCAGGACACGCCAAGCGTGACACTTCACGGGGAAACTGTAAACGCTCATCGCCGGTGCGGTTAGCCCTTGAAATAGACGATTTGGTGTGAGGTAGCCAGCAGTGCGCCGTCGCGAGTCCACAGCTGTGCGCTCTGATCGAAGTACCCGCCGGAGAATCGGTTGGCGTGGGCGGTGCCTAAGACGTAGTCACCGCCCAGGGCGTCGAGCTGCTGCTGATCGGCATGGAAATAGGTCGTCAACGAGATGGTTCCGGACGGGACGAATCCGCCGCGACGCAAGAACACTCGCGGGTAGAAGATGTCGCACACGGCGGCCAGGGCCGGGTAGTCGACAGGGCGTTGTGCGCTGTCGCGCATCCACAACGTGCTCGTCGATGACCGGTCGGGTTGCGCGTCCTCGCCGGGAAAGGCGCCCTCAACGAACCGCATGTCGTAAAGGCGTCCCCAGACGATGAAGTCGCCCGGACCACCGGGGGTGAGCTGTTCTGGCGGCGGCGCGGTCGGCGGGCGTGCTTCGGTATTGGCCCAGCTGTCGCGGCGGATCCCGAACACCGCCGTCGCGGTGGTCTTGACCGCGCCGTCCTGACTGAGTTCGACGATCCAATGCTGATTGGTGCGGTTGGTGCGCGCGGCCCGAAGCGAGATGTCGAAGTCGCCGTCGGCGATGGGTGCTGTGAAGTTGACGGTCAGCGCCAGTGGCTCACCGATGCGGTCGGGGTGCGTTTCGATGGCACGCACCATGACCGCAGCGGTGATCCCGCCAAACGGGCCGACCATGTTGGCCCACTCCGGATGGGTACGGCCGCGCCTGACGTTTCCGTCGATGGTGTCAAGGCGGATGGCATTGTCGAACGGGTGTGGTGGGGTCATGCCGATTCCTTCGTTGCCCGGGTAGCTCATCGGGTGCCGCGAGGCGAAGTCCACAGAGGTCGCACACCCCGAGTCGACGGCAGACTACTTGCCGCCGACCGCAACGTTGGACACGGGGTCTTGGCGGGCACCGCGCACCCGCGCGCCGTGGGCGGGCGCTGGTGTCATCATGATCACGCTGCTAAGCGAGGAGGTTGTGTCGCATGAGTATTCCGGACCGTCAGCAGGCCATGGTGATGACCGGGCCCGGCGCACGCGTGGAGACCGTAGAGAGGCCGGTCAACGAACCCGGTCCGGGGCAGGTGCTGGTCAGGGTCAACGCTTCGAGCCTCAACTTCCACGACAACATCAACCTGATGGGCCTGCTCCCCGGACCGTGGCCACGCGTGCCGATGAGCGACGGCGCCGGGGAGATCGTGACGGTCGGTCCGGGCGTCGATGGGCTGCAAGTCGGACAGCGCGTCATGGGGGCGTTTCACCCTGGCTGGCTCGACGGGTCGCCGACAC
>DATIOT010000207.1:0-12440 GCA_035472875.1 Mycobacterium sp. | reverse complement strand
GATCTGTCGCGGGTGCCCGACGTGTCGGCGGTCTTGGGTCCGGTGGGCACTTTCGCGGGCGGAGCCCCGGTCGGACCACCTTCAGCTCCAACTGGAAAGGCGCAGAGCAGTGCATTTCTCACCGTGCGGAGCACGGCCCCGCTCTTCTCCGACATTTCAGAGGCCCAACTGCGTCGCCTGCACGAGATCCCCCGCCCCGACGAGAGGACAGTCGAAGTCGCCGGGACCGCGCAGACTAATCGGGACAGCGTCAACGCAATCACATCGCGCCTGCCGCTGGTGCTGGGCCTGATCGCTACGGTGACGTTCGTATTGCTGTTCCTGCTGACGGGCAGCGTCGTGATGCCGATGAAAGCTCTTGTGCTGAATGTGCTTTCGCTCACAGCGGCATTCGGTGCGATGGTGTGGATCTTCCAGGACCACCATCTCCGCGGCCTCGGAACCACGTCCACCGGAACGCTGGTCGCCAACATGCCGGTGCTGCTGTTCTGCATCGCCTTCGGTTTGTCCATGGACTACGAAGTTTTCGTTGTTTCGCGCATCCGTGAATTCTGGCTCGCATCGGGGCGTACTCGCGCCGACAACGACGAGAGCGTGGCGCTCGGCGTGGCCCGCACCGGCCGGGTGGTAACGGCGGCGGCCCTGGTGATGTCGATCTCGTTTGCGGCATTGATCGCCGCGCACGTGTCGTTCATGCGGATGTTCGGAGTAGGCCTGACGCTGGCCGTAGCCGCGGACGCCACGCTGGTGCGCATGGTGCTGCTACCGGCGTTGATGCCCGTGTTGGGCACCTGGTGCTGGTGGGCACCCAAGTGGCTGGCGCGGCTGCACGAGCGTTTCGGCATCAGCGAGGGTCACGCTGTCGCGCACCAGACGCATGCACAGCAACAGATTTCAGCAGCGGCGATGGCGCCGGCAAGCCGCGTACTCCTTGAAAGGTGAGGAACATGAGGGGATCCTTGAGCGGCAACGATTTTCGTATCCAAAAGGCTGGCGGCGTCATAGCGGGCGTGCACGGCGTGCTGCCAGAGCATCGCTACGCCCAGAACGAGATCACCGAAGCGCTTGCCGCGTTCCCGGCGTTCGAAGGTTATGCGGACGCGCTCCGGAAACTGCATGCGAGTGCCAAGGTGAACAGTCGCTACCTGGTATTGCCGCTCGAGGAGTACGCCTCGCTGACCGACTTCGGCGACGCCAACAACGTCTTCATCGAAAACGCGGTGGAACTCGGGTGTGCGGCACTGGCCGGCGCACTCGATGAGGCGAGATTGCAGCCACAGGACGTCGACGTGATCATGTCGACGACCGTCACCGGTCTCGCAGTCCCCTCGCTCGAGGCTCGCATCGCGACGCGCATGGGGCTGCGCCCGGACGTGCGGCGTGTGCCGATGTTCGGCCTTGGCTGCGTCGCGGGCGCCGCCGGAGTGGGCCGACTCAACGATTACCTGCGCGGTGCGCCTGACGATGTCGCGGTACTGCTTTCCGTCGAGCTGTGCTCGCTCACCTACCCGGCGGCCCGGCCATCGATGGCGACCCTGGTCGGCACTGCGCTGTTCGGCGACGGCGCCGCGGCGGTGGTCGCGGTCGGTGAACGTCGCGCCCAAAAGATCAGCGCCGGCGGACCGGACATCCTCGGATCGCGCAGCCATCTGTACCCGGACTCGCAGGGCACGATGGGCTGGGATATCGGTTCGTCCGGATTTGGTCTCATCCTTTCTCCGGACGTGTCGAGCGTTGTCGAGCGATATTTGGCAGACGACGTGACGCAGTTCCTCGCTGCGCACGGCTTGGACATCTCTGCTGTCAGCGCATGGGTGAGCCATCCGGGTGGCCCGAAGGTCATCGAGTCGATCGTCGCGTCACTCGGATTACCCGACGACGCGCTCGAACTGACCTGGCGCTCGCTGAACGAGGTCGGCAACCTCTCGTCGTCTTCCGTGCTGCACGTGTTGCGCGACACGATCGCCAAGCAGCCACCCAGTGGCAGCCCCGGGCTCATGATGGCGATGGGTCCCGGTTTTTGTTCCGAACTCGTGACGCTGCGCTGGCACTGAATCCGCCGATGAACGGGTATGCACTGTTGATCGGCGTGGTCGCCGTGGAGCGGCTCACTGAAGTTGTTGTGGCCAAACGTAACCGAGTCTTGAGCCAGGCGCGCGGCGGCGTCGAGTTCGGCGCCGGACACTATCCGCCGATGGTTGCACTGCATACCGGTCTGCTGGCGGGATGCCTAGTCGAGGCAATCGCGTTGCATCGCCCGTTTTTTCCGGCACTGGGCTGGCCGATGTTTGCGATCGTGCTTGCGGCACAGGCGTTGCGTTGGTGGTGCATGATAGTCATTCCGGGGGCGACCCGAATCAACGGTGGCCCGTATCGCTTTGTGCCCCATCCGAATTACATCGCGGTGATCGCGGAAGGGGTTGCGCTGCCGTTGGTACACACCGCGTGGATCACTGCTCTGGTGTCCTCGATGCTCAACGCATTTCTGTTGAGATCACGGGTCAAATTCGAAAACGCTGCACTAGCGAGCTTGGCATGATGGACCTTCTCGTCGTAGGCGGTGGTCCGGCGGGACTCGCCACCGCGGTTTACGGGGCCAAGGCCGGACTGGAGGTGGTCGTCGTCGAGCGGCGTAGCGGGCCGATCGACAAGGCCTGCGGTGAAGGGCTGATGCCGCATACCCTGCGGCATCTGGAACGCCTTGGCGTACATCCGCACGGCAAACCGTTCCGGGGAATCAGCTACCGGGACGGCAACCGGCACGTCGACGCGCCATTCAGAGGTGGCACGGGGCGTGGCGTTCGCAGAACGGTGCTGCATGGCGCACTTCTTGACGCGGCCACCAACGCGGGCGTGCGTATCTGCCATGGCGAGGTGGGCGAGATAAACCAAAACGCCACGTCTGTTCGGGCAGGGCAGCGGTGCGCACGCTACCTCGCCGCGGCCGACGGGTTGCACTCTCCCATCCGCCGATCGCTCGGCCTCGAGCAACCAAGCCCGGGCCCGCGCCGGTGGGGCATCCGGCGGCACGTGCAAATCGCGCCGTGGTCGGACTACGTCGAGGTGCACTGGGCCCCCGGCGCCGAGGCCTACGTGACGCCGATCGCTGACGACTGCGTGGGCATAGCGATGCTGACATCCCGTCGCGGTGGATTCGATTGCCACCTCAAGGAATTCCCCGCGCTGCGCGATCGGATAGATGGTCGGCCGCACGAGCCGGATCGAGCCGCCGGCCCCTTGCGCCAGAGGGTTTCGAGCCGGACGGCCGGGCGGGTTCTGCTCGTCGGGGACGCTGCGGGCTACGTTGACGCGCTGACGGGCGAGGGCCTCGGCTTGGCGTTTGGTGCGGCGGAATTGTTGGTGAAATCTGTTGTCGCCGAACGCCCGGACACCTATGACCGCCAGTGGCGCCAGATGACGCGGCGCTATCGCGTGCTGACTGCGGCCTTACTCCAGGCGAGCGCCCACGCGCCCACGCGGGCGCGCATCGTGCCAGCCGCAGTGGCGATGCCCACCGTGTTCACCGGTGTCGTCAATCTGCTTGCTCAATAATGCTGCGGCGGGGCAGCGCTAAGCCGCGTCCTGGACGCGTCTGGGGCGTCTGGTGGACGGGTCTTGGCAGGCGTGGTTGATTCCCGGCAGCACCTGGTGTGCGACGTCGGCTCCGGTGCGGATGGTCGCGAACGCTGTGATTCCGCCGATCACACAGACGGCCGCGGTGATGAGCATCGCGACGGAGTAGCCGGGACCGAGCGGCTGCCCTGGCCCGGCGCGGATGCCGGCGGCAACTGGCAGCACGGCGATTGCGAGAAGTCCGGCGACGCGCGCGATGGCGTTGTTGACGCCGGAGGCGGTGCCGGCATAGGTGTCCGGAACAGCGGAAAGAACGGCTGCGGTCAGCGGCGCCACGGTGATCGCCAGGCCGACGCCGAACACCACCACGCCGGGCAGGACCACACCCAGATAGGTCGCCCCGGGCACGACGCGCGCCATCAATGCCAACCCGACCGCGGCGATTAGCGGTCCGACCGTCATGGGGATCCGCGGGCCGGTCCGCTGCGCGAGCGCACCCGCCCACGGGGAGCCGATCAGCATCATGATCGTGCTGGGCAGCGTCGCCAGGCCGGCAGCGAGCGCAGAGTAGTGCAGACTTTGTTGCAGCTGCACGGCCAATAGGAAGAACGCGCCGCCTACCGCCGTATACACGGCCAAGGTAGTGAGGTTGGCACCGGTGAATTGCCTGGAGCGAAAGAGCTCCAGGGGCAAAAACGGCGACCGCACACGCTGTTCGATCAGCGGGAAAGCAACCAGCGCTGCTGCGCCGATGATAGCGGCGGTCACGGTGGTGAATGTCCAACCGCGAGAAGGGGCCTCGATCAGCGCGTAGGTCACCCCAGCCAGGCCAACGGTGACAGCGGCAGTCCCCAAGATGTCTGGGCGGCCCGAGGCGGTTGGATCGCGGGATTCGGGCAGGTGCCGGACCGCGATCCACGCCACCGCCACGGCCAGCGGAACATTCAAAAAGAACACCCAGCGCCACGACGCAGCGTCGACAAGCCAACCGCCGATGAACGGGCCCAGCGCCGTTGTCACCCCGGACATGCCTGCCCAGATCCCCACCGCACGGCCCCGGTCATCATCGGTGATACCGGCGTCGATCAAGGCAAGGCTGCCGGGAACCAACGCCGCCGCACCGATACCTTGCACCAGCCGGGCGCCGATCAGCCAGCCAATGGTCGGTGCAAGACCGCAGGCGAGAGAAGCCGCGGTAAAGGCCACCAGCCCAATAACAAAGACGCGGCGGCGGCCATAACGGTCGCCTGCCGCCCCCCCGGACAGCAGCAGCGCACTCAGTGTCAAGAGGTAGCCGTCGAGGACCCACTGCTGATCGGTCAGGCCCGCGTGCAACTCTCGCCCGATGGTCGGCAGCGCGACGTTGACCACAGTGCCGTCCAGCAAGGCCATCCCCGAACCGAGGACAGCCGCGGCAATCAGCCAGCGTGCACCGGCCGAGGCCAATGGCAGCTGGCGCGGCTCGACATTTTCACCGCTCGCGGTTTGGTCCACGCCTGAGGATTCTGCGCCAATGTTCCGCTGCGGTAGCTACCGGGGCCGATCGAGCATACTGGCGCCGATCACGGCCACCGGCCGGCTTGAAAAGTCGGTCTGCAGATTAAAACTCATCGCATGCTGCGACGTGGCGATCGTGTTGGGTAATCCTGTCCCTGCCAGTACCAAGGATCAATGCGGCATCCCCACCTGACCCGCGGTGCGCTGATAGTGGATGTAAGGCGCGGCCGAGCGGCGAGTGAGCTAGTCAGCCAGCCCCATGATGGAGAGCTTTCGCCACACCACCGAAGAGGGAAGATGCCATGATCGACGAAACCCTGCGCTCCCTCGCCGGTGCCGGCACGCAACTGATCCGTACGCTGCCGCTGGTCGGCGGGCTGTTCGGCGGCCCCGCGCGGCTCGATCTAAACGGCCGAGTCGTGTTCATCACCGGCGCCGCGCGCGGACTTGGCGCCGAGATCGCCCGCCAAGCCCACGCCCGGGGCGCATGCGTCGCTGTCGTCGGCCGCCGGCTCGACCCGCTGCAGGAGCTTGCCGACGAGCTGGGCGAGAGGGCAGCAGCCTTCCAAGCTGACGTCACCGACTTCGCCGCCCTGCAGCGGGCGGCACGAGACACCGTGCACCGATTCGGCGGAATCGACTTAGTGGTGGCCAACGCCGGCGTCGCGCCACCGTCGGACACAGTCGCCAGCATCGAACCGGCCGAGTTCGAACGAACCGTCGACGTCGACCTGCTCGGCCAATGGCGAACCATCCGAGCCACGCTGCCGGAGGTGACGGAAAGGCAAGGGCACATCCTCGTCATCGGTTCGATCCACGCGTTCTTCAACGGCGTGCTCAACGCCTCCTACGCGGCGAGCAAGGCCGGCGTTGAGCAGCTCATCCGCGCCGTCCGTGTCGAACTCGCCCCCCACGGCGCCACCGCCGGCGTCGCCTACCTAGGCTTCATCGACACCGACCTCGCCGCTGACGTATTCGCCCAAGGACACGTCGACGACGTCCGAAAAGCCCTGCCCGGTTTCATCACCCACCCGATGCCCGTCACCGAGGCAGCGGCGGCGGTCATCGACGGCATCGAACGCCGCTCCCCGCGAGTGACCGCCCCGGCCTGGGTGTCGCCCATGCTCACCTTCCGCGGAATCACGACCACGCTCATGGACGAACTCGCACTGCACCATCCCGGAGTAGCCCGAGCGATCAGCCGCGTCGAAACCGGCCACGACGACTGACCAGGTCCCCCGCGCGCAGCGCGGCGTCGACGATAAACCGAACTCGTTGCAGTCCAAGATGACACGGATGCGCATAGAGACTGTCATGGCCGCAAACAGCCAGACTCGCCTGCCCCGGCGCGGATGCGCTAGTAGCGGTTCCTTACCCGATGCGTTTCGGCTGGCTGGTATTGGTGCGTCGCCATTGGTAACTGGTTTCGTCTTCGTACTCGATTGTGACGCGCAGCGTGTAATCCGGCTTCGGGGTTGTGTATGCAATCACGGTGGCCTGATTAGCCGGCAGGGTGCGCTGCCACCCTGTGGCGAAGTGTCCAACCAAAGCGTCCCGCAACACGTGTTTGAGCGCTGGCGGTAGTACGCTACTTCGCTGCTGCCAAGCACCAGCGAAAGTCATTTCGCCGAATGACGACTGTTCAAAACCCTGATCCATCATCCGAAACGGGCCGACGGCGGAGCCGGTGTTGATTTCAAACATCCGGTCGAGTTCTTGCGGTGTAGACACGCCTTCGGCAACGACCTCTAGGGACTCCCGTTTAACCGCTGCCCACACCCGGTTGAAGATGAAACCGGTACTCTCCCTGTGCGCTTCAAACGGGTAGAGCCCGAGCCGCGGCAACGTCGCCATTATGAATTCAATGACGTCGCGGTCGGTCTCGCCGCAGACATGACATCGACGGCAGTCTGTTTCGGCGGCATGTAGAAGTGGATTCAGCACGCGTTCGGGATGGTGCACCTTTTCCAAGAACATGCGGCTGGCATATGACGACGAATTGCTGGCGAGGATGGCATCGACCGGCGCACGCTTGAGCGCCTTGGTTGCGTTAACCCGCCGAAACGCGACCCGATCACGACGACGCGATGCCGTCGGCCAGTCTCCTGTGCAGTGCCGGGGAACGTGCTCATGTTCAACTCCCGTCAGGCAGCTCGGCGTAGGCGATACCTGTGAGGTTGCCTTGCAGGGCGCGGATCGGGCGCTGGCCGGTTCCGTCGAGGCCGGCCGCCCACACGTTGCCTCCCAGGTCGGTGACGAACATGCGGTTGTGGCCTGGATCGAGCGCGATCCCGATGCCTTCCATCAGGTGGGTCGCCACGATTTCTGGTTCGGTGCGGCCAATGTCGTCCAATAGAACCCGGTTGACAGTGTTGCCATGCGGCGGGTCTCCACGGTCGGTCCAGTACAGGATCCTCGTCGTGTGGTCGATTTCGAGGTCGATCGGCTCAGGGAGGTCCTTGAACACCACCTCGACGTCGCTGCGGCTCGCTGCGGATTCGCCTGCGGGAAGGTCGAGTCCGGCCCGCAGGATCCTGCCGAGGCCGGCATCGCTGGGGCCCTTCTGCGTCCAGTAGAGACGTCCGCCGACGTGGTCGACGGCGACTCCGACGCACCATCTCGTCTCGTCGCGGCGGTCCTCGTCACCCTGCCCGGTCTGCACGAGAGTCTCGACGTTGGAGCCGTCGAGGTCGCAACGCATCACCCGCATACCTTCCCGGTCAGACCAGTACAACTTGCGGCCCGCGGCATCGAAATGGAGCTGCTTGGGGGTGTAAGTGCCACCGCTCGGAACGATGGTGGCGCGATTGCTTCCGTCGAGGTCGACACGTTCGATCGAGCCGTCGTTGGCCGGCGGCACGCCCATGTTGGTCCAGTAGATGTGGCCGGCCTGAACGTTGACCGCGACACCATCAGGGACGGGGCATCCGGTGACGATGGACGTCTTGTCGGAGCCGTCGGGGTTGATGGAAAACAGCCGTCCGCCGCCGCTGGCTTCGAGCACGAACAACTTCGGAGTCAAATTAGTCATCGTTGTGGTCCTTTCTGAAAAGTGAGTGTGTCAACATGTTTGGCACGCCGACTGGTGCGATGCTGACGTGCGGCACCGCTCAGTGACGTAACCTGCAATACCGAATGTCGTGGGCACCATCGCCAGCACGCCATAGATCACGTTCAGCATCGTCCTCTCCTTACCGCACAAAGGGTTTCAGGCGTTCGTCCCGCAGGATGCCCCGTACTCGGCGCGCACCGCCATCAACCCGAACAGCATCTCGTCGCGCTCGGCGGCGAGCTCGTCGATCGACCGGCCGTCCGCCTCTTCGAGGACGCCCGTGATGATCTGCTGCGCAAGCTCCGGGGTTAACTCCGGGTTGCCCAGCCCCGGCCACCCGGCGACCATGCGGGGCATCAGGTGGTCCATGAAGTGCTGGATGCCGCCTTGGCCGCCGCCGAGGTGCCACAGCAGGTTGGGTCCCATGACCCCCCAGCGCAACCCGGGACCCCACGACACCGCGTCGTCGGCGTCGGCGACGTCGAGCACTCCCTGACCGATCAGGTAGACCACTTCGCGGTACAGCGCCGACTGCAGGCGGTTGGCGACGTGGCCGGGCAGCTCCTTTTTCAGGTGAATGGGTTTCTTGCCGATCGAGGCGTAGAACACCATCGCGTCCTGGATCGTTTTGGGAGCGGTCCTCGTCCCACCGACGACCTCCACGAGCGGAATGACGTGCGGTGGGTTGAAGGGGTGGCCGATGACGGTTCGCTCCGGACGCCGGCACTCGGCCTGCATCACGCTCATCGTGATGCCAGACGAGCTCGAGGCGATGATCGCCTCGGGTGGGGTGGCGTCGTCGATCTCAGCGAACAGCTTGACCTTCAGCTCCGGGCGCTCCGGTGCGTTTTCCTGAACGAAGTCGACGTCGGCGAGGGCCGATCGCAGGTCGGAGGTGAACTTCAGGCGGTCCGGGGAGGCGCCGGGCGCGAGTCCCAGCGTCTTCACCCCTTCCCAGGCACTCTCGACGTAGGACCGCAGCGCCGCCTCGGCGCCCGGCGCGGGATCGGTGGCCGTGACATCGAAGCCTCGGGCCAGGTAGTGCGTCGCCCAGCTGGCGCCGATGGTGCCGGTGCCGACGATTGCGATGCGGCGCACTGGCTTTTGCGAATTCATGATCGTTGCTCCTTTACTGCTATTCGTTCTCAGCGCCCGCGCCAGACGGGTGCACGTTTTTCGGCGAAAGCCAACGCGCCTTCGTGCGCGTCCTCGCTGTCGAGCAGGCTGTGGGCGTCCTTGTCCTGTCGCGTGAACGCCTCGGCGTCATCGAGACCCTGAATTTCTCGCAGGACCGTCTTGACCCTCGCCAATGCGAGCGGTGCGTTGACAGCGATGCGCTGAGCAAGCTCTTGCGCACTAGCCAGTGCCGCGCCGGATTCGGTCAGCTCACTGACGAGCCCGTACTGCGTGGCATCGACGGCCGAGATCGGCTCGCCGGTGAGCAGCACCTTGACGGCGACGTGGTAGGGGATGCGCTGTGGAAGGCGGATGACGCCGCCCTCGCCGGCAATGAGTCCCCGTTTCACCTCCGGGAGGCCGAGTTTGGCGTCCTGGGCCGCGACGATCAGGTCGCAGGCCAGCACCATTTCGAAGCCACCGCCAAGCGCCCAGCCCTCGACGGCGGCGATCAGCGGCTTGCGCACCTCGGCTCGGGTGATCCCGCCGAATCCACGACCGGGAAGGATCGGGGTTTGCCCGCCCGCGAAGGCCTTCAGGTCCATGCCCGCGCTGAATGTCCCACCGGCACCGGTGAGCACGCCCACCGACAGCGTCGGATCGGAGTCCAGCAGATCCAGCGCGGATGCCAGTTGGACGGCAACCTCGCGGTTGATGGCGTTCTTTTGGGCCGGCCGGTTGATGGTGATCGTGAGGACGCCGCTGTGACGCTCGGAGAGCACCAGCTCAGTCGCCTGCTCGGTTGTGGTCATTTCACTGTCTCCTGTTCTGCTGCAACGGGAATCACTTTCTGTTCCCGTAACTGGTCGATGTCATCGGCGCTGAATCCCAGCTGTGCGAGGACTTCGGCGTTGTGCTCTCCGTGCTCGGGCGCGCGCCGGGAAGGGACCCGGGCGAGCCCGCGAAGAGTGATCGGGTTGTTGACCGTGTACTCCAGGTCCCTGGCGCCTTCGATCGGCACGACGATGTCGTTGGCGCGCAGCTGCGGATCCGCCGCGGCCTCTTCCGGGGTCTGGATGACGCCGTAGGGGATGCGGGCCTGGTCGAGAACCTCTTTCCAATGCGCCAGGGGTTGAGCACGGAATTCGATGTCGAGCAAACCGGCCAGCTCCGTGGAGTGCTTGCTTAAGCCCGCCTTATCGCTGAAGCGCGGATCGGCCAGCAGGTCCGACCGCCCGATGGCGTTGGCCACTGCCGGCCAAGCCGATTGCCTGGCGGCCAGCATGATCCAGCGCCCGTCGCCGCACTGATACTGATTGGTCATCGCGTTCACCGGCGTGTTGCGGTCATGCAGTTCGTATGGCTGGCCGCCGGCCAGGGCCGCCGACACCAGGGTTCCGGTCGCCCAGACACCCGTGGCCAGCAGCGAGGTGCCGACATTGGCTCCTCGCCCGGTGCGTTCGCGGTGATACAACGCGGTCGTGATCGCCGCGTAGATCGCGGTGGCGGTGGTGTAATCGCCACTGCCCCAAGGCGGCGACGTCGGCGGCGCACCGGCGTCGCGGGTCGAGGCCAGCAGCCCGCTGCGCGACCAGAATGCGGTCAGATCGAACCCGGGCAGCCTGGCGTCGGGTCCGGCATCCCCGAACCCGGTGATGTCGGCATAGATGACGCGTGGGTTCCACCCCGACACCTCCTCGTAGTCCAGGTGCAGGGCCTCACGGGTACCGTGCGGGAAGTTGGTGATCAACACGTCGGCCCATTCGACGAGCCGCTTGAGGATCTCCGTCCCGCTCTCCGACTTGAGGTCGATGGACATGCCGCGCTTGTTGCGGTTGGCCAAGTGCCAGCTGTAATTGCCGGGCGCCGCCGGGCTCGGCGGGACCGAGCTCAGCAGGCGCTGCGGGTCACCCATCCCCGGCGGCTCGACCTTGATGACATCGGCCCCGAAGTCCGACAGCATCGTTGCTGCGGCGGGTGCGGCGATAAAGCTCGCTATCTCAACGACTTTCAGGCCGGAAAAGACGGATTCCGTGTTCTGCGTGTTCTGCGTTGTCATGATCAGTCTCCTTAGACGAAAGCGCTCAAGCCGCCGGTCACAGCACGCCCGACAATGAGCGTCTGCATTTCACGGGTGCCCTCGTAGGAGTAGAGGGCCTCGGAGTCGGCGACAAACCGACCGATGTTGTAATCCAGAACAATGCCGTTGGCGCCCAACAGCTCTCGGGCCCAACCCACGGTCTCGCGCATCCGCACCGTGCAGTAGGCCTTCGCCAGCGCGGACTGCTCGTCGCGGTAGACCCCGGCGTCCTGCAACTGAGCCAGGCGGACCATCATCCCGGCGCATGCGGTGGCGTTGCCGAGCATCTTGACCAGCAGGTCCTGAACCAGCTGGAACTTGCCAATCGGACGGCCGAACTGCTCACGCTCCTTGGCGTACTGCAGCGCGATCTCGTAGGCGGCGAACATGACTCCCACCGACTGCCACGCCACACCGCTGCGGGTCCGGCGCAGGATCTCCGCGGTGGCCTTGAACGAATTCGCGTTCTGCAGCCGGTTGGCCTCCGGCACCCGGCATTCGTCGAGCACGATGTCGGCGTTCTGCACGATTCGCAGCGCGATCTTGTTCTCGATCTTGGTCGCGGTGAAACCGGGGGTGCCCTTCTCGACCACGAAACCCAGTACCTTGTTGGTCTCCACGTCGCGGGCCCACACCACCACCAGGTCGGCGAAGGTGGCGTTACCGATCCAGCGCTTCGAGCCGTTGAGCACCCACTCGTCGCCCTCGCGGCGCGCGGTGGTCTCCATGCCGCCGGCCACGTCGGAGCCGCCTTGTGGCTCGGTCAACGCGAATGCGCCGATCTTCTCGAAGCGGCTCATCGCCGGAATCCAGCGGCGCTTTTGCTCCTCGGACCCGAAGGTGAGGATGCTGCCCATCGCCAGCCCAGAATGCACCCCGAAGAACGTGGAGATCGACGGGTCGGCGTGCGCCAACTCCATCGAGGTGATGCCGGTGAGCAGGTTGCTCGGCGCCGGCTCCGACGAATCAGGATCGGCCCAATCCAGCAGACCCAGCTTCGCGAAACCCTTGACGAGCTGATGCGGGAATTCGGCCCGCGCCCAATAGTCGTCGACGATGAGCACAGCTTCCGTGCGGAAAAAGTCACGGATGCGGGCGACCTTCTCGCGCTCCGAATCCGAG
>DATIOT010000206.1:0-6886 GCA_035472875.1 Mycobacterium sp. | reverse complement strand
GTAGCGGGCGGTGCCGCCGATTCCGCTGCCGGCGTCGAGCACCTCACTCTCGCTTGTGATCCCGACCAGGTCCACCAGTTGGCTGGTGGCGTAGCGGCCCATGGTGTGGAAGTCCTCCAGCAGACCCAGGTCGGCCGGGGCAAGGTGGTCGAGGTCTTTGCCGGCGGCGATAAGGGCCTGCTCGATGTTGCGCCGTGATAGGCCGGTCGAGTACTGGGTTTGGATTGTGGCGTTCATTTCTTTACCTGAGTCCATGCGGTGATGATGGTGGCATTGTGATGAGGGCGTTGACCGCGAGTGCCTCTTCGCGGAACAGCGGCACGAAGTTGTCGATGTCGGCGAGCCCGTCGATGGCGAAGCCCATCTGTTGTGCGATGGGGTGTACCAATCGCCAGACTTCCGCGGCATAGGCCAGGATGTTGGTGTCGGCGGCGGTACCGATTGGCGTGCCGAGGGTCAGGTGTGGTGAGCGCAGACCGGCGTCGGCAAAGATCGTATGCAGTGTGGTGCCAAATTGCGGGCTGAGCCCCATCGCCTCGAAGGCGTGGACGATCCCCGCTGTCACCTGTCGAAACAGCGGGATGTCCGGGATGCTGCACGCCCCGGTGATGTCGTTCTCGGAGAACGCGATCACGCCGCCAGGGCGCACCCAGGTGCTGAGTTGCCGCAGCGTGGCGGCCGGGTCGGGCAAGTGCATCAGGATCAACCGGCCAATTACCGCGTCGACCGGTTCATCTAAGGCAATTGCGTCAATTGCGGTTTGCGTGAAATGCACGGCAGACAAGCCTTGTTCGGCGGCGCGGGTGCGGGCCAGTGCGATCATCTCGGGCGCGGCGTCCGCACCCAGGACCGTTCCCCTTGGACCGACCAGCCGCGCGGCGATAAATGAAACGTCACCGGGCCCGCACCCGACATCGAGCACCCGCATGCCCGGTCGCAGCCCGGCGAGCCGCAACGCGTGCTCGGTGTAATCGTTATAGAGCTGTCCTTGCAGGAGCAGCCGCTGTACCTCCACGTCATCGTGGCCTAGTACATAAGTGCTTCCGCTCGCAGCAGATGATGAGACTGTATTCATCGCGTTACTGTCCTTTCTCCGAGGGTGGGCTCGGCCGCTGCGGTGTGCTCGATGCGCCACGCTGCGGATTGGCCGGAAAGCCGGGGATGCGTGGGGCGCGGATGCTGTTGGAGTCGGTCGAACTTGTCCAGCCGGTGCATCGGCACGAGTCCGGTCAACATGAAATCCCAGATTTGGCGGATGAGATTGCCTGCGGTACGCCGGGATTCCGGGCCGGTGACGTAGCGGCGTGCGATCGTCAGGAAATCTTCGGGTTCGACACCGGCGACATCACGGACATCCGTGGTCGGGCCGCCGACCTCCCAGGTTCCTAGCGCGTACTCGGGCAGGTAGTGGCGCAGACTGGACTCGAAGAACAGGTCGGCGCCGAGTCGCTTGGCATTCACGCGCACAGCGCGCATGAACATCCGCGGGGGAATGTCGATGTGGCGCACGCGTCGGCCTAACGCCTCACCGACCGCGTCGGCAATTTCGGATCCTGATAGCAGCGTCGGTCCCGTCGGGCGGTAGGCGCGACCGTCATGACGGTGCGGTTCGAGTAGCGCACCGACAGCAACACGAGCGATGTCTTCGTTGGAGGGAGGCGCATTTCGGCCCGCCCCGGTCGGCGTAGGCAGCACTCCCAGCTGGGCCGCCACCGGGACCAGCTGCAGGTAGTTGTCGGCGAAGTATCCCGGATCAACCGCTACGTGCGCGGTGTCCGGCAGTAGCTCGAACAACTTGTCGGTCAACCAGGCATGCCGGGTCATCAGCGATGGATGCTCGGGACTGGCCAGCCACTGCCCAAGCGCCACCACTGCTTCGACGCCGTTGCGTCGGGCGGCTACGGCAAAGGCGACCGCGCTGTCGAGCGCATGGGGATGGTACGGAGGGTTGAAATACAGCCGGTCGATCCCGTCCATCGCAGCCGTAACCTGTTGGATGTCAAACATATCGGCAACGACGACTTCGGCGCCCAGGTCCCGCAATCGGGCGGTGCGCGCGTCATCGCGATGCACCATCGCCCTGGTCGTGACACCTTTCTCCAACAGTTGAGCGGCGACCGCGCTGCCGATCCTGCCAGTGGCACCAGTTACCAACACGCGATTACTCATCGGATTTCCCTTTCCATTTGATGTGCCGGCAATAGCCACCCGACGACGATCGCCGCGCCGAGCGCGATGCCCGCGCATACCAGCGTGCTCACCTGCAGGCCGTCCAGGAATGCGTGATTGACGGCATCGCGCACATAGTTGGCCTGTTGCGCGGGTAGCTGCTCGATCACCTTGTGCGCCACAGCCATGGAGTGCCGCATCGGCTCGGAGGGCAGACCTGTCAACGAAGACGCGGCGCCGAGATGTCCGGAGTACACCGATGCAAAGATGCTGCCGGCGATCGCGACTCCGAGAGTCCCTCCGAGTTCACGCGTCGTGTCGTTGACGGCTGAGCCGACTCCGGCCTTGTCGGCGGACAGGGATCCCATGATCGCCTCGGTGGCCGGCGCGGTTGTCAGGCCGAGGCCACCGCCGAGCAGCAGCATCTGCATTGCGATCTGGCTATAGGGCGTGGCCGCGTCCGCGGTGGATGCCCACGCCAGCCCTGCGGCGAACACGGTGAGGCCGGCGGCGACGACGGCGGTGGTGCCGACTCGTTCGACTAACCGGGGTCCCAACATGCTGGCCAGCGCGATCGATCCGGCAACCGGCAGCAATCGCACGCCGGTCTCAAATGCGGTGTAGTCCTTGATGAATTGGAAGTACTGGGTGATGACGAAGATGAAGCCGAACAAGGTCAAAAAGCCGGCGGTCACCGCCAGGCTGCCGCCGGAGAACCGACGGTTGAAAAACACCGAGACGTCCAGCATGGGATGGGTGCTGCGCCGCTCCCACAGCGCAAACCCCACGAGAACCATTGCGGCCAAGATGAAGCCGAGCGCGGTCCGAGTGTTGGTCCATCCCCACGTGGGCGCTTCGATGACCGTGTAGACCAACGTCGTGATCCCGGCCGCGGACAGGATCAAGCCGAGGACGTCGACGCGCGGCGCCGCCGGGTCGCGCGAGGTCGGCACGAACAAGATGGCGCCGATGATGGCCAGCGCGGCGATCGGGATGTTCACCATGAAGATCGAGCCCCACCAGAAGTGCTCGAGCAACCAGCCACCGCTGATGGGTCCCACGGCCACCCCGACACCCACCATGGCCGCCCACAGTCCGATCGCCTTGGCGCGCGACACCGGGTCGGTGAAGATGTTGGTGATCAGTCCCAGCGTGGTCGGGAAGATCACCGCCGCGCCGACGCCCATGGCGGCGCGCGCCGCGATCAGCGCATCCGCCGAATTCACCTGCGCCGCAACGGCGGAGGTGACCGCGAACAGTGCCAGCCCGGAGCTGAGCCAGCCCCGCCTGCCGTAGCGGTCGCTGAGGCTGCCAGCCGAGAGCAGCAGACCGGACATGACCAGGGTGTATGCGTCGACGATCCATTGCAGCTGCGCGGTGTCGGCGCCGAGTTCGCGCGACAGGGTGGGCAGCGCGACGTTGACGATGGTGGCGTCGACGCTGATGACGAAGACGCCGAGGCAGATGACGGCAAGCGCGGGGATCGGGTGATTGCGGAACACTGCTTCGGTACTCATGGACAAGACAGTAAATCTAATGGACAAAAAAATCAAGTACTAAATTGAAAAAGATGTCTATCGTTGGTAGGCTGACAGGGTGAGCAGGAATTACAACCAGAACTGCCCGATCGCGCGCGGGCTCGATGTCCTGGGTGAGCGGTGGACGTTGCTGATCCTGCGCGAGCTGGTCGGCGGACCCCGCCGCTACGGTGACCTGCGCGCCGAGCTGCCCGGTATTGCCACCAATCTGCTCGCCGAGCGGCTCAAAGAGCTACAAGACGCCGGTCTCGTCGACCGCGCCGACCTACCGGCCCCGATCGGGCGTACCGTGTACACGCTCAGCGACATGGGCTGGCAGCGGATACTGCCGATCTTGCAGAGTTTCGCGTGGTTTGGGCTGGACCAGCTGGACCGGATGGAGGATGGTCCGGTGTCGCCGCTGACCGGGTTCCTTGCCGGATTCGTGGTCCCCTTCGACCCGCTCAACGCCGCGGAGTTGAGTGCGACGTACCGCGTCGAGATCGATGGGCGCCGTTTCGAGTTCGCCGTCACGCGAGGCCGCCTGGCCGGCGCTCACGGCGAGCCTTTGGTGACTCTCACCGCCAGCGCGGCAGATCTGGTCACCGCCCGCCTGGGGGCAAGCGAAGCCAAGCGCAAGGCCGCGCTGCGGCGAATTGACTTCAAAGGCGACCCGGATGCCGTCGACGCCCTGCGTCAGGCGTTTTCGTTGTAGGCGTGTGCCAGCACCTCGTCCACCGACCATTGGTCGTTGGCGTGGGTACCGCGCTTGCACGCCAAGACCCGGCCGTCCGAGCCGATCAGAAAGTCGGCGGGCAACCCGAGACGGCCACCGGTCGGGTGCAAGTTGGCCACCGGTTTCCCACCTCGGTTCCACCAATGCCCCTGGCGAACCATCGATACCAGGGGCACCGCGCGCGGGTCGAGCACGGCCCGCGGCGAGGAACCGACACCGAACTCGGCGTAGAGCGCTTTATCCGGATCACCAACCACCGCGAATGGCAGCTCGCCGACGTAGCGACGCAACTCCTGATCGGTCGAGTGGAATACGACGACCTCGCGGATACCGGCGTTGGCGATCTCATCGTGCCGGCGCACGATCGACTGCAGATGAACGTTGCAGATCGGGCAGCCGGCGAAACGCCGAAGCTGCAGATGGACGAGCCGGCCGGGATCGGGAATCGGGATCGCTTCGCCGGAAACACCGATCAGTTCACGCGCGGTAACAAGGCTGCCTGGGCCTAGCGCGGCGTCCGTGCTCATGGGACGGCTCCTTATCCGTAAAGAGGGGGGAGAAGAAAGGGGATTCGACTCCCGTAGACAAATCTACGAGCCGATGCGGTTCGGAAGGCCACTAGACTCACTGCCGTGACCGAACCTGGCGTCGATGGGCATGCAGCGCCGGCTCGACCGGTGCTTGTCGTCGATTTCGGCGCGCAGTATGCGCAGTTGATCGCCCGTCGGGTTCGCGAGGCAAGGGTTTTCTCCGAGGTCATCCCGCACACCGCCTCGATCGAGGAGATCAAAGCCCGTCATCCGCTGGCGATCGTCCTTTCCGGCGGACCGGCCAGTGTCTACGCCGACGGAGCGCCGCAACTCGATCCGGCGTTGTTCGACCTCGGGCTGCCGGTGTTCGGCATCTGCTACGGGTTTCAGGCCATGGCGCAGGCGCTGGGCGGGACCGTCGCCCACACCGGCACCAGCGAATACGGCCGCACCGAGCTGAAAGTCACTGGCGGCGAATTGCATTCGGGACTGCCCAGTGTCCAGCCGGTCTGGATGAGTCACGGCGACGCCGTCACCGCCGCCCCGGACGGATTCGACGTGGTGGCCAGCAGTCCGGGTGCCGCGGTGGCCGCCTTCGAGAACCGGGAGCGGCGCCTGGCGGGAGTGCAGTACCACCCGGAGGTGATGCACACCCCGCACGGGCAACAGGTGCTCAGCCGCTTTCTGCACGACTTCGCCGGGCTCGGCGCGGAGTGGACAGCCGCCAACATCGCCGCTGCGCTGGTCGAACAGGTGCGTGCCCAGATCGGCGGCGGCCGGGCGATCTGCGGACTGTCCGGCGGTGTGGATTCCGCGGTGGCCGCGGCGCTGGTGCAGCGCGCCATCGGCGACCGATTGACTTGTGTCTTCGTCGATCACGGCCTGTTGCGCGCCGGCGAGCGCGCGCAAGTGCAGCGCGATTTCGTGGCCGCCACCGGCGCCAATCTGGTCACCGTCGACGCGGCGGACACCTTCCTCGAGGCGCTGTCGGGTGTGACCAACCCCGAGGGCAAACGCAAGATCATCGGCCGTCAGTTCATCCGCGCGTTCGAGGGTGCAGTGCGGGATATCGCGGGCGACTGGGGGCACCTCCCGCTTGCGGGGGATGGGTCCGAGGTCGAGTTCCTGGTCCAGGGCACGCTGTATCCGGACGTGGTGGAGTCCGGCGGGGGCAGCGGCACCGCGAACATCAAGAGCCACCACAACGTCGGCGGCTTGCCCGGCGATCTGAAGTTCAAACTCGTCGAGCCGCTGCGGCTGCTGTTCAAAGACGAGGTGCGCGCCGTGGGGCGGGAGTTGGGCCTGCCGGAGGAAATCGTTGCGCGCCAGCCGTTTCCAGGGCCGGGACTGGGCATCCGGATCGTCGGCGAGGTCACCGCCAAGCGGCTGGACACGCTGCGGCGCGCCGATTCGATCGCGCGCGAGGAGCTGACGGCGGCGGGCCTGGACAACCAGATCTGGCAGTGCCCGGTGGTGCTGCTGGCCGACATTCGCTCCGTCGGCGTTCAGGGCGACAATCGCACCTACGGGCACCCGATCGTGCTGCGGCCGGTGTCCAGTGAGGACGCTATGACCGCCGACTGGACCCGGGTGCCCTACGAGGTGCTGGAACGCATCTCGACGCGCATCACCAATGAGGTGGCCGAGGTCAACCGGGTGGTGCTGGACATCACCAGCAAGCCCCCGGGCACCATCGAGTGGGAATAGCCCGCCCGCTCAGGTCCCCGGACCAGGCTCGCGCCCTTTCCTTTCCCTAACGCCCTGGCGGGAAAGCCGCTCACCCACCCTGAGCCGGTGGGTCCGGGGCCGGCGGAAGGCCGGTCCAGGCCCTGGTGTCCAGGATCCGGCGGAGGGTGTCCAGCGCGTCCCAGACGTCGGTGAACCGGGTGGTGATCGGGGCCGGCCCGAGCCGGAGCCGGTCCGGGGTCCGGAAG
>DATIOT010000205.1:0-6779 GCA_035472875.1 Mycobacterium sp. | reverse complement strand
CCCTGTGTGGGATGGTCCCCCTTTGGTTCACGCTGTCCGCGCTGTGCTTTGTCGGTGCGGCGGTGTTGCTGTACGTCGATCTCGATCGGCGGCGGGGGCGCAGCAGGCGCCGTCGATCGTGGGCGCGGTCGCACGGGTTCGACTACGAGCGCGAATCAACCGACATTCTGCAGCGCTGGAAGCGCGGCGTGATGTCGACAGTGGGCGACGTCCCTGCCCACAACGTCGTGCTGGGTCAGATCCGTGGCGAGGCCGTGTACATCTTCGACCTCGAGGAAGTCGCCACGGTGATCGCGCTGCACCGCAAGGTGGGCACCAACGTCGTAATCGACTTGCGGCTCAAGGGACTGAAAGAGCCGCGCGAGAGCGACATTTGGCTGCTGGGTGCGATCGGGCCGCGGATGGTGTACTCGACCAATCTGGACGCGGCCCGGCGGGCCTGCGACCGGCGCATGGTCACCTTCGCGCACACCGCACCCGACTGCGCAGAGATCATGTGGAACGAGCAGAACTGGACGTTGGTCGCCATGCCGATCTCCAGCACGCGGGCCCAATGGGACGAGGGCCTGCGCACCGTGCGCCAGTTCAACGACCTACTGCGAGTGTTGCCGCCGCTGCCCCAGGAGACTGAGGAGCCAGTTCGTAATGCGTCGCCGAGCCGTCCATTCGCGCCGGCCGGCCGCGCGGAGTTGCCGTCCAGGCGCACGCAGCAGGATGTGGCCGGCCTGCTGGGCGATGCCAGCCTTCGCAAACCTGAGCCTGTCCGCCGAGACGAGGGTCGCTCGCAAGCCGTTCGGCGTCCGCCGCCAGCGGGGCGCAACGGCCATCAGGCCACCAACTACCAGCGCTGATAGCGCGCCGGGCGGTCAGGTCCCGGTCAGTACACTGTCGCTCATGCCACGCCCCGTCGCCCTGATCACCGGGCCGACGTCCGGGATCGGCGCCGGCTACGCGCGACGCTACGCAAGCGACGGCTACGACTTGGTTCTGGTCGCCCGCGACGTTGACCGGTTGACCCAATTGGCGGTCGAGCTGGAGGGCGAGGCGGGCAGCATCGAGATTCTGCCCGCGGATCTCGCCAATGCGGCCGGCCGCGCCAAAGTCACCGACCGGCTTGCCGCCGGAGTCCGGGTGTTGGTGAACAATGCCGGCTTTGGCTCATCCGGCGAATTCTGGGCAACCGATCCCGCCCTGCTGCAGGCGCAGCTCGACGTCAACGTGACGGCAGTCATGCACCTCACCCGCGCCGCACTGCCGGCCATGCTCGACGCCGGCGCGGGCACCGTCATCAACATCGGAAGCGTTGCCGGGCTGGTGCCGGGACGCGGGTCGACCTATTCGGCGTCCAAGGCTTGGGTGATCGCGTTCAGCGAGGGCTTGGCCGTCGGCCTGCAAGGCACCGGTGTCGGTGTGCACGCCGTGTGCCCGGGGTACGTGCACACCGAATTTCACGCCAGGGCAGGGATCGACATGGCCAAACTGCCGTCGTTTCTGTGGCTCGAGGTCGACGACGTGGTCAGTCAAAGCCTGGCCGATATCGCCAGCGGCAAGGTGATCAGCATTCCGGGCCGGCAATACAAGGCGATTGTCACCACCGGGCGGATGATTCCACGGAGCCTGATGCGGGCCGCAACCAAACGAGTCGGCGGCGGTCGTGGCCGCACCTGACCGCGAAGAGTTGGCTGAGCTGGTGCGCCGGCTGTCGGTGGTGCACGGCCGCGTGACGCTGTCGTCGGGCAAGGAGGCCGACTACTACGTCGACCTGCGCCGCGCCACCCTGCACCACCGGGCCTCCGCGCTGATCGGCACGCTGATGCGCGAACTCACCCACGACTGGGACTATGCGGTCGTCGGCGGCCTGACCCTGGGGGCCGATCCCGTCGCGACCGCCATCATGCACGCGCCCGGGCGTCCGATCGACGCGTTCGTAGTGCGCAAATCAGCGAAAACCCATGGCTTGCAACGTCTTATTGAGGGATCCGAGGTTGCCGGTCAGCGGGTGTTGGTGGTCGAGGACACCAGCACCACGGGCGCCTCTGCGCTGACGGCAGTGCACGCCGTCCAAGACGCGGGCGGCGATGTGGTCGGTGTGGCCACCGTGGTGGACCGCGCCACCGGTGCCGCTGAGGCCATCGAAGCCGTAGGACTGCGATACCGCAGCGTGTTGGGCCTTGCCGATCTGGGGCTGGACTAGGTCGCCAGCGGGATCACGGTGCGAACTTTTATTGCGATGGTCACCTGCTTGGCCGCCTGTCTGGTGGGCTGCTCGGGCTCCAACCATCCCGTCAGCCCCTACGGCGCCCAGGGCGCGCGGCTCGGTGAATCGCTGGCGCTGCTGGGCTGGAACATGTCGGTGTCGAATCTGCGCTGGGACGGCGACTATGTGCTGATCGACGTCGACGCGTCGGCCAAGGACCCGCACGCGCCGCACGCTAAACCCGAGGACATCCGGTTCGGGCTCTACGGGGCGCTGGCGCACCCGATGGAGTCTGCCGGATTAGGCAGTTGCGACAACGCGATGGCGAGTGTGCGCGACATCCCTTCGCCGGTATCGGCGCCCCCCGACCGGCTCACCGGCACGGTCTGCCTGGGCCCGCTGAAGGATCACAGTCAGGTCCGCGGGGTGTACGGCTACTCGCCGCGGGACCGGATCCCGGATACCTCGGCGGCCTATCCGGTGGCATTTCCGGTCGGGCTGATGCCGACAAACGCCAACGACACCGGCCTGGTGGTCAAGACCGCCAGCCTGTCGGCCTGGCGCGCTGACGGAACCCCGGTGACCAAGGCGCAACTCGGTGACGCGGGGGCATTCACCGGCAACGGCTACATGCTGCTGGGGCTGGAAGCGGACTCTATCGCGGCCCGCTATCGTGACGACTCCGCCAAGCGCGGCGGTCCGATGATGCTGCTCGCATCGCCGACACTGCCCGGACGGGGATTGAACCCGGCCTGCGCGGCGTACGGGTCGTCGGTGCTGATCCTGCCCGACGCATCGCGGGACGCGGTGCACGTCAGCGCGTCGCTGTGCACCCAGGGCGAAATCAACGAGGCACTGCTCTACGCGACGGTGGCGATAGACGGCACCCACGCCGGTGTGTGGACACAGCGATGAGCGATCCCGGACCTACCGAATGGGGGATACCGGCCGGCGGCGTCGGGCCGTGGGTGGGAGACCTCCCCCACGACCCGCGGTATGACCCAGTCCTGTTGCGCGACGGCGATACTCGCAATGTCGTCGATGTCTACCGCTACTGGACCCGGGACGCGATCATCGCCGACATAGATAAGCGCCGTCACCCGCTGCACATCGCGATTGAGAACTTCGGTCACGACGCCAACATCGGCTCGGTGGTGCGCACCGCCAACGCCTTTGCGGTGGACACCGTGCACATTGTCGGGCGGCGGCGCTGGAATCGCCGAGGCGCCATGGTGACCGACCGCTACCAGCGGCTGTGTCATCACGACAGCACCGCCGAACTGCTGGACTTCGCCGCGGACGCCGGCTTGACCGTCGTTGCGGTGGACAACGTTCCGGGTGCGGCGCGCCTGGAGGAGACGGCGCTGCCGCGCGACTGTCTACTGGTGTTTGGCCAGGAGGGTCCCGGCATCACCGACGACATCCGGGCGGGTGCGGCGATAACGGTGTCGATCGCCCAGTTCGGCTCGACGCGCAGCATCAACGCCGGCGTCGCCGCCGGGATCGCGATGCATGCCTGGATCAGGCAGCACGGCGACCTGACCCGCGCCTGGTAGCGCGGTGTGCGGGCTGATTAGCATGCGGTGATGCGTGCCTACACGGTCGACGCATTTACGCAGACCATGTTTCATGGCAACCCCACCGGTGTCGTGTTGGTTGACCAGCCGCTCGACGCCGACTGGATGCAGTCCGTGGCGGCTGAGTTCAACCATCCCGCTACCGCGTTCGTGGACACCTCAACCCCGAATACCCGGGCGAAGCAGTTGCGCTGGTTCAGCCCGTCCACCGAATTGACGCTGTGCGGCAGCGGGACTCTGGCTGCGGCGCATATCCTGGGCGGCGATCAGGTCTTCCAGACGTGTGGCGGAACGCTGAGGTGTACCGCTGACTTGGATGGTGCTGTCAGCATGCGGTTTCCGGCCGACCCCGTGCGTCCGGAGTCACCGTCAACCGAATTGCTCGAGGGGCTCCCGGGGATCACGGTGCGCTCAGTCTGGCGGGGACGTCTCGACGTCTTGGTGGAGGCGGGCTGCGCCGCCGAAGTCCGTGCGCTTCGTCCAAATCCGCTGGTACTTGCCAATGTTGCTGCGCGCGCAGTGATCGTCACCGCCCCAGGAGACGGCGAAGCCAACATCGTCAGCCGGGTCTTCGCGCCCAGCGCCGGCATCGCGGAAGACCCAGTGACGGGATCGGCGCATTGCACTCTCGCCAGCTGGTGGTCCGAGCGCCTTACAGTCTCCGAATTGCTCGCCGAACAAGCTTCCGAACGCGGCGGATTCGTGCGAATCAGGTTAGCCGGCGACCATGTCGTTCTCACCGGCTACGCCGTCACGGTCTGGACCGGCCAACTGCACTCCTGAACCCGGCGCTAGCTCCACAGCGTGACGTGAACCTTCGGGCGAAACCTCGTCACCCCGACACCGGACCCCCGGATCATCGCCTGGGTACATCTCGGTGTGGTGATGAAGCGGACCAATTCGGACACTGCGGGTTGGCGTGCCGACGGCGCCAGTGTTGCCGCACACCACTCGCCCGGCCGATCCAGCCCGGGACCGGTCACGTGAGCCAGCCGCCCTGCGGCCAGGTCCTTGGCGACCGCGAAACCGATCGTCAACGTGGCGCCGCCGACCCGCTGAACCTCCTCGAGTGCGGCGGCGTCGCTTTGAAAGATCCGCTGTTGCGATTCCGGAATTGTCAAGCCGCGCAACATGGTTGCGATCTCGCCGTCCACGCTGCCTGCCGACGGGCCGAGCATCCACTGCTGCTGGCGTAACAGCGCAGGCGTCGGAACGCCCACGGCCAGTGGGCTGTTGGGCGCCACGACGGTGATGATCTGATACTTCAGAAATGGCCGCATGAAGATCGTGTCGTCGGGACCCGCCGAACTTTCACTGGCCGGGCCGATCGCGATGTCGACGGCGCGCGAGCAGATCAGCTCGCGGAACTGGCCGGTCGGATGAACGCTCAACTCGACGGACAAGTCGTCGGCCCGCGACGAGAAGAGCTCGATCAGGCCGGGCGCGGCGTGTTCGGCGAATGCGGTGGATGCCGCGATCCGCAGCAGTCGGCGCCCGTGGGCCGCCTCGGTGACCTCGATCGCGGTTTGTTGCTGCAGACCCAGGATTTCGACCGCGCGGCTGGCCAGCCGCAGTCCGCCGGGCGTGAACGCCAGCCCGGCACCCGTCCTGGTGAACAACTGGTCGTCGAGTTCCTTGCGCAACGCCGCCACGTGCATCGAGATTCCGGCGTCGGAAACACCCAGTTCCGCGGCGGCCGCTCGCACCGAACCCAAGCGCACCACCGCCGAATAGGCCCGAAGTTGAGCCGGGGTCATGCGTTTGAGCCTACTTTGGAATGCGTGCGGGACGTGCTTGCCCAGCTGATGTCGATCTGGCGTGCCGGTGACACCGCGGGGCTGGGGACGGTGGTGCGAACGTTCCGGTCCGCGCCACGCCCGCCCGGGGCCTCAATGGTGGTCGCGCCGGACGGTTCGGTGAGCGGGTCGGTGTCGGGTGGTTGCGTGGAAGGCGCGGTGTATGAACTCGCCACCGAGGTGGCGCACACTGGCCCACCGCGGCTGGAACGCTACGGAGTCAGCGACGACGACGCCTTCGCGGTGGGCCTGACATGCGGCGGCATCATCGACGTCTTCGTTGAGTCGATATCGCAGGCGACGTTTCCCGAACTTGGCGCGATCGCCGACGACATCGGCGACGGCCGCGCGGTCGCCGTCGTGACCGTCATCGCCCATCCGGACGTGCAGTGGGTTGGCCGCAGGCTCGTGGTCCGGCCCGACGAGGTGGCGGGATCGCTGGGTTCCGAGCGTGCCGATGCCGCGGTCACCGACGACGCTCGTGGGCTGCTCGCGGTGGGCCGCAGCGAGGTGCTCAAATACGGACCCGACGGTCAGCGGCTCGGCGAAGGCATGGAGGTCTTCGTGTCCAGCTACGCTCCGCGCCCTCGGATGCTGGTGTTCGGCGCCATCGACTTCGCCGCCGCCCTGGCGCAGCAGGGATCTTTCCTTGGCTACCAGGTCACCGTCTGCGACGCGCGCTCTCTCTTCGCCACGCGCGGCCGCTTTCCGACCGCCGACCACGTCGTCGTCGATTGGCCGGACCGCTATCTGGCCGCCCAGGCCGAGGCGGGCGCCATCGACGAGAGCACGGTGATCTGCGTTCTCACCCACGATCCGAAGTTCGACGTCCCGGTGCTCGAAGTGGCGCTGCGGCTGCCCCGCGTCGGATATGTGGGGGCGATGGGATCGCGCCGGACCCACGACGACAGGATGGACCGGCTGCGAGCGGCGGGGCTGACCGACGCCGAGCTGAGCCGGCTGTCCAGCCCCATCGGACTGGACCTCGGAGCCCGCACCCCGGAGGAGACCGCGGTCTCGATCGCGGCCGACATCATCGCCAAGCGCTGGGGCGGCGGGGGCCGGCCGCTGACCCAGATTGTCGGGCGAATCCACCATGACACGCAGGTCGGAGACGAGTTCAACGATTCCTTAACTCGCTATTGACGCCAGTGTCAGCGCGGCTGACACTGGGGTTCCCCTCTGCCCCAGTGAGGTGTTGCCATGCAG
>DATIOT010000204.1:0-2797 GCA_035472875.1 Mycobacterium sp. | reverse complement strand
GGTAGCGGCGGGCCTGGCGTCGGCGATTATCGGTGCCGATTTCACCGATGCGGGTCATACCGTAGCGGTAGTCCTCGGCGTGCTGGTGTCCGCCCGGTTCCGTCAGCCGATCCACTGGACACTGACGCGGTGTCTGATGCTGGCGGCGTCCTCCGGGTTCGGGTTCCTGCTCCTGGCTCACCACTGGGGGACAATGGCTGCTGCGCCGGCGTTTGGTGTCCTGGGTGCCTTTGCGGCCTACAAGATCGCCCAGTTCAACGCCGCCCGCAAATCACTGCCGACTTCGGCGGTGGAGGACGACGACTCGCTGACCGGTCCGCAGCCGGTCATGACCGGCTAAACGTCGCTCGGCCAGCTCGCCGCGCTATCGGAAGCGCGCGCCGAGCCCCATGCATCGAATCACTTATGATCGGCACTCGACCCGTGCCGCGCGGAAGCCCGTTCGCCGACGATGCGGGCAGCCGAACAGCCTGGTGAGCAAGGAGAGTGTCGCCGCGTGGGTGATCAACCCGTCGACCTGTCGCCGGAGGCATTGACCAAGGCGGTCGATGCCGCGCGGCAGGCCATCGCACACGCGGGCGATCTGGACGCACTGGCACGCGTCAAGACCGAGTACCTCGGTGACCGGTCGCCGCTGGCGCTGGCGCGACAAGCGCTGGGCACCGTGTCCAAGGATGAGCGCGCCGACGCCGGCAAGCGCGTCAACGCCGCACGAAGCGAGGCCCAGCGCAGCTACGACGATCGGCTGGCGGTGCTGCGTGCCGAGCGCGACGCGGCCGTGTTGGTCGCCGAAGCCATCGATGTCACATTGCCGTCGACCCGGCAGCCGACCGGTGCCCGGCACCCGATCACGATATTGGCCGAGCACGTCGCCGACACCTTCATTGCAATGGGTTGGGAGCTGGCCGAGGGACCGGAGGTCGAAACCGAGCAGTTCAACTTCGATGCCCTCAACTTCCCTCCTGACCATCCCGCACGCAGCGAGCAGGACACCTTCTATATCGCACCGGGGGATTCCCGCCAGCTGCTGCGCACCCACACCTCACCGGTGCAGGTACGCACCTTGCTAGAGCGCGAGCTGCCGGTCTACGTCATTTCGATCGGCCGCACGTTTCGCACCGACGAACTCGACGCCACCCACACCCCCGTCTTCCACCAGGTCGAGGGCTTGGCAGTGGATCGCGGTCTGTCCATGGCGCATCTGCGCGGAACGCTCGACGCGTTCGCGCGCGCCGAGTTCGGCCCTTCAGCACGCACCCGGATCCGGCCACACTTCTTCCCGTTCACCGAGCCGTCCGCCGAGTTCGATGTGTGGTTTGCCAACAAGAAGGGCGGCGCCGACTGGGTGGAGTGGGGCGGATGCGGCATGGTGCATCCCAATGTGTTGCGGGCCGCAGGAATTGACCCCGACATCTACTCCGGCTTCGCATTCGGGATGGGCCTGGAACGTACCCTGCAGTTTCGCAACGGCATTCCCGACATGCGCGACATGGTCGAAGGCGACGTCCGATTCTCGTTGCCGTTCGGGGTGGGTGCCTGATGCGCATCCCCTATAGCTGGCTGCGCGAGGTTGTTACGGCAGGCGCCCCGGACTGGGATGTCGCCCCCGGCGATCTTGAGCAGACGCTGGTGGGCATTGGCCACGAGGTCGAGGAGGTCATCACGCTCGGTCCGATCGACGGCCCGCTGACCGTGGGGCGGGTGACCGGCATCGAGGAGCTCACCGGCTTCAAAAAGCCGATCCGGGCCGGCCGGGTCGACGTCGGTGATGGGCAGCAGCGCGAGATTATTTGCGGCGCAACCAATTTTGTGGTCGGCGATCTGGTTATGGTAGCGCTACCGGGCACCACACTGCCCGGCGGGTTTGCCATCACGGCCCGCAAGGCCTACGGCCGCAATTCCGACGGGATGATCTGCTCGGCAGCCGAACTCGGTTTGGGCGCAGACCATTCCGGGATCCTGGTGCTGCCGCCAGGGACCGCCGAACCGGGAGCCGACGGGGCCGGAGTGCTCGAATTAGACGATGTGGTCTTCCACATGGCCATCACCCCCGACCGCGGTTACGCCATGTCGGTGCGTGGCTTGGCCCGTGAGATCGCATGCGCCTACGACCTGGACTTCGTCGACCCCGCGGAGGTAAAGCCGTTGCCGGTCGAAGGAGAGGCTTGGCCGCTGACGGTGCACGCCGAAACGGGCGTTCGCCGGTTCGCGCTGCGCCCGATCACCGGGATTGACCCCGCCGCAGTGTCGCCGTGGTGGCTGCAGCGGCGGCTGCTGCTATCCGGCATCCGCGCGACCTCCCCGGCGGTGGATGTGACCAACTACGTGATGCTGGAACTGGGCCACCCCCTGCACGCCCACGACCGCAACCGCATCAGCGGCGGCTTCGGCGTGCGGTTCGCCCGGCCCGGCGAGACCGTCGTCACGCTCGATGACGTTGAGCGCAAACTCGATCCGGCCGATGTCCTCATCGTCGACGACGTGGCGACCGCGGCGATCGGCGGCGTGATGGGTGCGGCGAGCACCGAGGTGCGCGCCGATTCCACCGACGTGCTGCTCGAGGCGGCGGTGTGGGACCCGGCCGCGGTGTCGCGCACCCAGCGGCGGTTGCACCTGCCCAGCGAGGCTGCTCGTCGTTATGAGCGCGCGGTAGACCCGGCCATTTCGGTGGCCGCGCTGGACCGATGTGCCGCGCTGCTCGCCGACATCGCTGGGGGAGCGGTGTCCCCGACCCTGACCGATTGGCGAGGTGACCCGCCACGTGATGACTGGTCACTGCCGGCGATCCGGATGGCCG
>DATIOT010000203.1:0-3038 GCA_035472875.1 Mycobacterium sp. | reverse complement strand
TGTCGTAGAAGTACCGCACCCAGAAAGCCTAGGGGCAACCTATCGGTAGATCAGGATGGGCTCGGTTCCCTCGGGCGGTGGCGCCGCATGTACGTCATGGTCGAGCTGGGCGTCGACGGTGCGTTCGTCGGGCAGGCCCGGGGTGCCCGCGATCGCGCGCTGTAGCCACAGCTTGGCCCGCACAACCGGGCGGCGCAGTCTCCGTTCCCGCTGCAGCGCACGTCGAATCTTGTCCGGCTGGGCGGTGTACCGCCACCGGGCCCACGGGGCATGCGGACGTGACAACCGGATCGCGCCGATGACCAGCAGGATGACGATGAACATGCCGAGCAGACCGGTCCACACCTTGCCCTTGAGCACCACAACCACAGCCAGCGGCAACGTCAACGCCATCCCGCTGGCCACGACGACGCGCAGCGGCACCGAACCGGCGTCATGCCAGATCGGCAAGAAAAACATCAGCGGGTGCAGACCCATTATCAAAAGCCCGGCCACCGCCACCGCGGCGAAGACCGCGTCCACCGAAGTGCGGCCGTCTTCTTCCCAGTAAACATCGGACAGATGCAGGATCAACGCGTACTCGTCGAGGACCAATGCCGCCCCGATCCCGAAAAAGGTTGCAGCCAAGGTGAATTCGGGTTCTTGCCCGTTGACGGACAGGGTCACCAACATCAGCCCGGAGAGCATCACCAGGACCACCCCGAACGTCACGTGGTGGATGTGCACTCCCCCGATGTGGACATTGCGCGGTTGCCACCAGCGGGTCGGATGACCGGCTTCGACTCGGTGGCGGATAACGCGCACGAACGTCCGTGTCACGAAAAAGGTCAGGATGAAGGCGACCAGACAGCACAGCAACGGCAGCCGGCCGCGGTCTGTGATGTCGTGCGCGAACCAGTGGGCCACCCCAAACACGAACCAATGGAGCACTCTAGAAACCTACGCCTGCGCTTCCCCGCGTAGCGGGAGCCGCGCTGCGACACGTCGCGGCGCGCGCACCGATTACGCTGTTCTGCGACATGAGTAAATGGCGGGCGCCCGGCGTGGGCAGTCGACCCGGGCGGGCGTTGTTGTGGTGCCTGCTCTGGCTGCTGGCAGCCGCGGCGCTGTATTACGTGGGTTGGCGCCTTTTCGGGCACACGCCATACCGCATCGATATCGACATCTATCAAATGGGCGGTCAGGCCTGGTTGGACGGGCGTTCGCTGTACCGCGGTGACGTGTCGTTTCACACACCCATCGGGCTGAATCTGCCGTTTACCTATCCCCCGCTGGCGGCCATCGTATTCTGCCCGTTCTCCTGGCTGCACATGCCGGCCGCCAGCGTCGCGATCACATTACTGACGTTGGTGCTGCTGATCGTCTCCACGGCGATCGTGCTGACCAGCCTCGACGTCTGGAGCAGCTCAACCATCGTGGACGGGCCGGCCTGGCTGCGCAGGTTGTGGTTGGCGGTGGTCATCGCGGCCGCGGCGACCATCTGGCTGGAACCGATCACCTCGAACTTCGCCTTCGGCCAGATCAACGTCGTGCTGATGACTTTGGTCATCGCTGACTGCGTGCCGCGCCGCACGCCGTGGCCTCGCGGGCTGCTGCTGGGCCTCGGAATAGCGCTCAAACTCACTCCGGCGGTGTTTCTGCTCTACTTCCTGCTGCGGCGCGACGGCCGCGCGGCACTGGCAGCGCTGGCGTCCTTCGCGGTCGCGACGCTGCTCGGTTTCGTGCTGGCGTGGAGCGACTCGTGGGAGTACTGGACCCATACCGTGCACCACACCGACCGGATCGGTGAGACCTCGTTGAACACCGACCAGAACATCGCGGGTGCACTTGCCCGACTCGGGCTCGGTGAGCACGAACGCTTCCCGCTGTGGGTGGCCGCGTGCCTGGTCGTGTTGGGGCTGACCATCTGGGCGATGCGGCGGGTGCTGCGGGCCGGTGAGCCGACGCTCGCGCTGATCTGCGTCGCCCTGTTCGGCTTGGTGGTTTCGCCGGTGTCCTGGTCACACCACTGGGTCTGGATGCTGCCGGCGGTGCTGGTGACGGGGATATTGGCCTGGCGACGCCGCGACGTCGCACTGGCCGTGCTCAGCGTCGCCGGCGTGGGGCTGATGAGGTGGACGCCGATCGATCTGCTTCCCAAGCACCATGAGACGACCGCGAATTGGTGGCGTCAACTTGCCGGGACGTCCTACGTGTGGTGGGCGCTGGCGGTCATCGTCACCGCGGGGCTCATAGTCACCGCCCGCGCGACTTCACAGGATTCGGCAACCACGACGCTGACGCCGGTGTCGGCCGTCAGCTAATCAGCGGCGTTGCGGGCTAGCCGGCGGCGGTCTCGGGGATCCGCGCGGCCTCACTGTTTGACCCGGCGCCGTTCCTGCTTTCCTTGACGCTGGAGGCGTAGATGTCGACGTACTCCTGGCCGGACAGCCCCATCAGCTCGTAGATCACCTCGTCGGCGACGGCTCGCTCGATGAAGCGATTGCCGGCCAGCCCTTCGAATCGGGAGAAGTCCATCGGCTTGCCGAAGCGGACGGTGACTCGTCCGAATCGCAGCATCGTGGTGCCGGGCGGGTTGACGACGTTGGTGCCGATCATCGCCACCGGGATCACCGGGACGCCGGTCTGCAACGCCAGCCGGCCCAGGCCGGTCTTGCCCTTGTACAGCCGGCCGTCGGGCGACCGGGTGCCCTCGGGGTACATGCCCAATAGCTTGCCCTGGGCCAGCACCGTCTCGGCGGTATCCAGTGCGGCCTGCGCTGCGTCGGCGTCGGAACGGTCGATGGGCACCTGGCCGACGGCGGTGAAGAACCAACGGCTGAGCCAGCCCTTCAGCCCGGTGCCGGTGAAATATTCGGACTTCGCCAGGAACGTGATGCGGCGGCGCACCACCAGCGGCACGAAGAAGCTGTCCATCACCGCCAGGTGGTTACTGGCCAGGATCACCGGCCCCGAACTCGGAACGTGTTCCAGCCCTTCGACTTTCGGCCGACCGAGCAATTGCAGCAACGGGCCCAGGAAGATGTACTTGAGCAGCC
>DATIOT010000202.1:0-8664 GCA_035472875.1 Mycobacterium sp. | reverse complement strand
ACAAGCCGTCACACGTCCAAAGCGCAGCCGCGGCGGAATTCCTGCGGATGGAGGCCGACTGGGAGGCCAGCTACCAGCTCACCTTGCGCGCGGCATGGCAGGCGGACAACAAGATCCCCAACTCCAAAGAAGCGTCCATAGCCAAGGCCAAGGCTGGCCGTGTGGGCAGCGACATCACCCTGAAAGCTGTCGAATTAGTCGGCACCACAGGCTATTCCGAGCAAACACTGTTGGAGAAGTGGGCACGGGACGCGAAGATCATGGACATCTTCGAGGGTACTCAGCAGATCCAGCAGCTGGTGGTAGCGCGTCGCCTGCTGGGCCTCTCATCGTCTGAGCTCAAGTAGCGATCGGGCGCGGCGGGTCGACCTCGTCGTCGGGCCCGATCACGTCGAGCTGCCACCACTCGACGTCGTGCCACGCGCCGTGTTTCCATCCGACGCGCCGGAAACGGCCCACTCGCCGAAAGCCGAACGCCTGGTGCAACGCGTTGCTGGCATCGTTGGGTTGAGCGATGCCGGCGAACGCTCTCCGGAACCCACATTCGGTGAGCCGTCGCAGCAGTTCGGCATAGAGCATTCGGCCACCGCCGGAGCGTAGCGCATCTTGCGCGAGGTAGACGCTCGTCTCAACCGACCACTGGTACGCGGCACGCGAATTGAGCTGGTGCGCATAGGCATAACCGGTGACGTCTCCGTCGACCTCGAGTACCAGCCATTCGTGCAGCGCACGGGCGTCGACGATGCGGCCTGCCATTTCCTCGACCGACGGCACGTCCGTCTCGAACGTGATCACGGTGTCCAGCACGTACGGGCGGTAGATTTCGACGCACGCCGCGGCGTCGGCGACAGTCGCGGGACGGACAACCGGCGGCATTAGCCAGCAACAGCGTTCAACTGCTGGCGGGTGTCATCGTCGAGTTCGATGTCGGCGGCGGCCAGGTTCTCCTCGAGATGCCGCACCGACGAGGTACCGGGGATCAGCAGCACGTTGGGCGCCACGCTCAGCGTCCACGCCAATGCGACCTGTGCCGGGGTGCGACCGAGTCGCTCAGCGGTGCGCTGCACCAGCTCGTGGCCCAGCACCGGGTTATTCGATCCCGTAAACGCCGCTCCCAGTGGGAAAAACGGCACGAAGGAAATGCCGCGCGCGGCGCATTCATCTAGCACCGCAGTCGAAGCCCGGTGAACTAGGTTGAAAGCATTTTGCACGCAGGCGATTTCAGTAATTTCCAACGCGCGCAGCAGATGCTCCCGGGTGATATCACTGAGGCCGATACCGCCGATCAGCCCCTCATCGCGGGCAGCGATCATGACCGCAAGCTGGTCGTCGAAGAGCTGGTCCGGCCCTTCGCTCTCAAACAGTCGTAGATTGACCGCGGCCAGTTGGTCGACGCCGAGGGTGCGCAGGTTCGCTTCGAGGTCACTGCGCAAGTCGGCGGGATCGGACAGCGGCAGCCAGGCGCCGGCGCCATCGCGATGCCCGCCGACCTTGCTCACCAACGCCAAGTTCTCCGGGTACGGATACAGCGCCTCCCGGATGAGCTCGTTGGCGACGTCGGGCCCGTAGAACTGGGCGGTGTCGATGTGGTTAGCGCCGAGCTCGACGGCCCGCCGCAACACGGCCAGCGCCTCGTCGTGGTCCCTCGGCGGCCCCATGACGCCGGGGCCGGGCAGTTGCATCGCGCCGAAGCCGATGCGGGCGACTGAAAAGCGACCAAGTGGAAAGGAATCCATAGGGTGAGGTTAGCGTCGAGGAATGGATACCTTTCAAGCGCTTGTCGCGCGCCAAGATGGTGACCGGATCACCGCCTCGGTCGAGACACTGAGCCCATCCGACCTGCCGCCCGGTGAGGTGACGATCCGGGTGCTGTATTCGAGCGTCAACTTCAAGGACGCGCTGGCATTGACACCGGGTGGCGGCGTGGTGCGCAACTACCCGGTGGTGCCGGGCATCGACCTGACCGGCGAGGTCGTCGAGTCGCAGTCAGCTGACTTCGCCGTCGGCGACAAGGTGCTGGCACACGGGTACCAGATCGGCACCGGCCACCACGGCGGCTACGCCGAATACGCTCGGCTGCCCGCTGACCAGGTGGTGGCGCTCGGCGCATTGAGTCCGCACGACGGCGCCGCCATCGGAACCGCCGGCTTCACCGCCGCGATGAGTGTGCAGGCGCTGATCGATTGGGGCATCGCACGCGATACCGGGTCGGTCGTCGTAACCGGCGCCTCCGGCGGAGTCGGCTCGGTCAGCGTGGACCTGCTGGCAGCCGCCGGCTACCGGGTGGTGGCCTCGACCGGCAAAGACAACGCTGCCGACCTGCTGAAAGGGCTTGGCGCCGCCGAGGTTATCGGCCGCCTGCCCGCCGACCCCGACGCCAAACCGCGGCCACTCGGCAAGGCGCGCTGGGCGGGCGCTGTGGACTGTGTGGGCGGCGCGACGCTGGCCGATGTGCTCAGCACGATCGACTACGGCGGCGCGGTGGCCGCCAGTGGCCTCACCGGTGGCGCCGCCCTGCACACCACGGTGATGCCTTTCATCCTGCGCGGTGTCGCGCTGCTGGGAATGGACTCGGTGCTGATGCCGATCGGCCCGCGCCGCAAGTTGTGGGCGCTGCTGGGCGACTCGTTGCGGCCGCGTCATCTGGACTCGCTAATCAGCAATGTCGATATCAAAGACGTCGTCAGCGTGATTGATCACGTGCGCGCCGGCGCATTCTCCGGCCGTGCTGTAGTGCGAGTCGCGGACGGGTTCTAGATTGAGGCGGCAGGGGTTGACGACGGAGGTGGCATGCGCGCGGCACGGGTGATTCGGCTAGATGGTCCAGACGCGATCGAGTTGGGCGAGGTCGACGAACCCACAAGCGACGGTGTGGTCGTCGAGGTGCATGCGGCCGGCGCGGCATTCCCGGACGCGCTGCTCACCCGCGGCCTCTATCAGTACCGGCCGGAGCCGCCGTTCGTACTCGGAGCAGAGATCGCCGGGGTGGTGCGATCGGCACCAGACAACACGCATGTACGTGCCGGCGACAGAGTCGTCGGTCTGACGATGCTCACCGGCGGCATGGCCGAAGTCGCGGTCCTGCAACCCGACAGGGTGTTCAGGCTGCCGGACAACGTGACCTTCGAGGCGGGCGCCGGCCTGCTGTTCAACGACCTGACCGTGTACTTCGCGCTGAATGTCCGAGGCCGGCTACAGGAAGGCGAGACGGTGCTGGTGCACGGGGCAGCCGGCGGGATCGGAACATCGGCGCTGCGGCTGGCACCCGTGCTCGGCGCGTCGCGCACCATCGCGGTCGTCAGCACCGAGGAGAAGGGCCAGATCGCCACGGCGGCCGGCGCGACTGACGTGGTGCTGGCCGAGGGCTTCAAGGACGCAGTCAAGGAGTTGACCAGCGGCAAAGGTGTCGACGTCGTCGTCGACCCAGTCGGCGGCGACCGGTTCACCGATTCGCTACGCTCGCTCGCCCCGGGGGGACGGCTGCTGGTCGTCGGCTTCACCGGCGGTGAGATACCCACCGTGAAGGTAAACCGGCTGCTACTCAACAACGTTGACGTGGTCGGCGTTGGCTGGGGCGCATGGACCCTGTCGCACCCCAACGCGCTCGCTGAGCAGTGGGCCGCACTCGAGCGCCTGCTCAGCTCCGGCCAGCTCCCGCCGCCCGCACCGGTGGTCTACCCGCTGGACGACGCTGCTGCCGCAGTCGCATCCCTGGAGAATCGCACCGCCAAAGGAAAAGTCGTCCTACGCATTCGCGACTAACCGTTGCTTAACCCGCGATGGCTTTTGTGCCACGCGAAAAGGAAAAGTAATGTCACTTTCAGTTTTCTAGCGCAAGACTGCCACGACGTTTGTTTTCAAGTCACCGGGGGTCATCATGGAATCCTTTGTTCACCTGCGAAAAGGCAAGACACCACGTCGCTTGCACGCCGACCTCGACGGACTCAAGGACGACGAGCTGGGCCGGGGCGGATTCACTGGCCGGACCGCTAACATCTACCGCCGCCACGACCCGACCGCCTACCGGTCGGTCGGCCCGCTGCGCCCCCGCGACGTGCTGTCCAGCGAGCTCAAACCGACCGACGCCGCCAATGCGGACGGCGGGCCGCTGCTGATGTTCAGCAATGCCGACTGCCGAGTTCTGCTGAGTCGCCGCCATGAGCCGATGCCGTTCTACACCCGTCACGTCGACGGGGACCTGCTGTGCTTCGTACACCAAGGCACCGGTCTGCTGGAGACCGAGTTCGGGCCGCTGCGTTACCGGGACGGCGACTGGGTCTACATCCCGAAGGCGTGCACCTGGCGTCAGGTACCCGATCGCGAGACCACGTTGCTGATGATCGAGGCCAGCGACGAGTTCCGGGTGCCGCCGCCCGGCTCGCTGGGCCGGCACTTCCCGTTCGACCCGTCGCAGGCCACCATCCCCGAGCCGGTGCCGATCGAGGACGCTCCTGGTTTGCGGGCCCCCGACGAATATGAGGTCCGGCTCGTCCACGAGGGCGGCCCGACGAGTCTTTACTACCAACACAATCCGATCGATGTCGAAGGCTGGCGCGGCGACAACTTCGCGTTCACCTTCAACATCGCCGACTACAACGTCATCACCTCGGACAGTGTCCACCTGCCGCCGACCGTGCATCTGTTCATGCAGGCCACCGGTGTCTACGTGATGAACTTTTTGCCCAGGCCCGCCGAAGGCGTTCCCGGAACCGAGCGCACACCCTGGTATCACCGCAACGTCGACTACGACGAGATCGCCTTCTTCCACGGCGGCTCGCTCTACGGCATCCCGATGCCGCCGGGGCTGATCTCCCATGCGCCACAAGGGGTTCACCACGGTGCGCCGGAGAGGGCACGGGAACGAGCGCGGCGCAAGTTCGACGAGCATTCGCGCGTCGACTGGCAGGTCATCGCCATCGACACTCGCCGGCGACTGACGCCTTCGGCCGAGGTGCTCGCCCACGACCTGGGACAACACTGACATGGGGAGCACGCAAACGGTGAAACCAGCTGTGCAGCACGCCTACGACCGAATCCCGTATCTCGTTGCATTCCAGAATAATTCCGGTGTCCGGGATGTCTACGGCGGGCTGGCCGAGATCACCGTGCTGGAAAGCTACCTGCTCAAGCCGAAAGACAAACCGTCTGACACCGTGCTGGTGTTCATGCACCCGATCGGCGGCGGCGCGTACCTGCCGATGATCAACGGGCTGGCCCGGGCCGGTCACCACGTCATCTACTGCAACAGCCGTTTCCGGGGCACGGATTCGGCGCTGCTGATGGAGAAGGTGGTCGAGGATCTGGGCGAGTGCATCAAGGACGCCAAAAACCGGCTGGGCTACCAAAAGGTGGTGCTGGCCGGGTGGAGCGGCGGCGGCTCGCTGTCGGTGTTCTACCAGCAGCAGTCCCAGCACCCGACCATCACGTCGAGCCCATCCGGCGACGGCCCTGACCTGACCGCGCTGGACCTGCCTGCGGCCGACGGCATCATGCTGCTTGCCGCGCATATCAGCCGGCACGGCACGCTGACCGAATGGCTGGACGCGTCCATCCTCGACGAATCCGACCCCACCAAGCGTGATCCCGAGCTGGATCTGTACAACCCCGACAACCCCAACCAGCCGCCCTACAGCCAAGAATTCTTGGACCGCTACCGGCAGGCGCAGATCGACCGCAACCGCCGGATCACCGCGTGGGTCAAAGAAAAGCTCGCCGAATTGAAGGCTCAGGGCCGACCCGACGACGAATTCGGATTCATCGTGCACGGCACCATGGCCGACCCGCGATGGCTGGATCCCACCGTCGATCCCAACGAACGCACCCCGGGAACCTGCTACCTGGGTGATCCTCAACTGGTGAACATGAGCCCGGTCGGATTGGCCCGCTTCTCGACGTTGCGCGGCTGGCTGTCGCAATGGAGTTACGACGACGCTCGCGGCGATGGTGTGGCGTGCGGGAGCGACGTCGCGGTCCCTGCGCTGGTGGTCGGGAATCTGGCCGACGACGCCTGCACGCCCAGCCACACCCGGCGGCTGTTCGAAGCAATTGGGCATCCTGACAAAGAGATGTACGAAATTCCAGGCGCCACTCACTATTACGCAGGGCCTGACCAACGTGACAAGCTGCGGCAGGCGGTCGAGGTCGTCACCGACTGGCTGGTCCGCCACGACTTCGCGGGGGCTGAATGACGGTCACGGGACCGCTGGACGGCATCCGGGTGCTCGAGCTCGGCACCTTGATCGCCGGACCGTTCGCCGGCCGGCTGCTCGGCGACATGGGCGCCGATGTCATCAAGGTGGAACCGCCCGGCGCCCCGGACCCATTGCGCACCTGGGGCCAAGCCGAACTCGACGGGCACCATGTCTTCTGGACGGTGCACGCGCGCAACAAAAGGGCCATCACTCTCGATCTGCGTCGGCCACGCGGCCGCGAGCTGTTCCTCGAGCTCGTCGAGCAATCCGACATCGTGGTGGAGAACTTTCGTCCGGGCACCCTGGAGAAGTGGAGCCTGGGCTACGACATACTCAGTGAACGCAACTCGCGCATCATCCTGGTCCGGGTATCCGGCTACGGGCAGACCGGACCCGACGCACACAAGGCGGGCTATGCCTCGGTGGCCGAGGCCGCGAGCGGGCTGCGGCACCTCAACGGCTTTCCCGGCGGACCGCCGCCCCGGCTGGCGCTTTCGCTCGGCGACAGCCTGGCCGGCATGTTCGGCGCCCAGGGCGCAGTGGCCGCTCTGTACCGCCGCAACGTGACTGGGCACGGCCAGGTGGTCGATGTTGCGCTGACCGAATCATGTTTGGCTGTACAGGAATCCACGATTCCGGATTACGACGTCGGCGGCGTGGTGCGTGGACCGTCGGGTACCAGGCTGGACGGCATCGCGCCGTCCAACATCTACCGCAGCGCCGACGGCTCCTGGGTAGTGATCGCCGCCAACCAGGACACCGTGTTCGCGCGACTGTGTGAGGCAATGGGCCGCGCGGAGCTGGCTACCGACGATCGGTTCGCCACGCACGCCGCCCGCGGCCGCAACCAAGACGAGCTCGACAAGATCATCGGCGCGTGGGCCGCCGAGCGGCAGCCAGGCGAGATCGTCGAAACACTGAGCGCCGCGGGTGTGATCGCGGGGCCGATCAATACGGTCGCGGAGGTTGTCGACGACCCACAGCTGCGGGCCCGCGGCATGCTGGTCGAGCACTATGACGAACGAATCGACCGGACCGTTTTGGGACCGGGAATCGTGCCGGTGCTATCGGAATCGCCGGGCCGTGTCCGCAACGCCGGCCCGGCGCGACCCGGACAACACAACAACGACGTCTACATCGGGTTACTGGGCAAGACCGCCGAAGAGCTCGACGAGTTGCGTGCCGAGGAGGTGCTGTGAACCACGTGGAATTTCCTTCCCGGGTCGATATTCGCGAGGTGTCGCTGCGCGACGGCCTGCAGATCGAGTCGCCAATCCCATTGTCGGCCAAGCTGGAACTGCTGGCCGCAGTGGCTGCCACCGGGGTGCGCGAGGTAGAGGCCACGGCTTTCGTATCCCGGACCAAGGTGCCATCGATGGCCGACGCCGCCGAACTTGCCGCTGAGCTGTACAACTACCCCGACATCGAGTTCTCCGCTCTGGTAGCGAGTCCCAACGGCGCCAAGCGTGCCGTCGCGGCGGGGCTGCGATCGATCGAGTACGTGGTGTCGGCCAGCGACGCATTCAGCAAAGCCAATGTCGGGCGCAGCAGTGCGGAGGCCACCGACCAGATCGACGTGATCGTCGCCATCGCACACGACGCCGACGTCACCGTCGAGGTCATCGTGGCCGCCGCATGGGATTGCCCGTTCGACGGACCCACCCCGCCACAGCGAGTACTCGACATCGGCGCGGCCGCCCACGATCGGGGCGTCGATCGGTTCTCGATCGCCGACACCATCGGCACCACCACCCCCCGACGGGTGAGTTCGCTGATCGCACAACTGCGTCCGGTGATCGGCGACATGCCGCTGGGCGGACATTTCCACAACACCCGCGGTGCCGGGCTGGCCAGCGCCTATGCGGCGGTCAGCTCCGGGGTTACCCGGCTGGACGCCTCGGTCGGCGGCCTGGGCGGCTGCCCGTTCGCGCCAGGCGCCACCGGCAACATCGCCACCGAGGATCTAGTGTACCTGCTGCGCGACAGCGACATCGATGTCGACGTCGACCTGCAGGCCGCCATCGCCGCGGCTGAAGTTGCGAAATCGGTTGTCGGCCACGATTTGCCGAGCGCTCTGCTGCGTGCCGGCGACCGAATCCAGGCCTGATGCCCGCTTCCGAAACATCGCGGGCGCTGACCTCCAAAGGCCGCCAGACCAGGCAGGCCATCGAACAGGCTGCACGTAAACTGTTCGCCGAAAGAGGCTTTCACGGCACCACGCTGGCCGACATCACATCGGCTGCGGGAAAATCACCTGCAGTGTTCTATCGGTATTTCGCCGACAAGGAAGACCTGCTGGCCGCCCTGGCCGAGTCTTTTCTGCACGATGTCGTGACACCTTCGGGGTTGAGCCTGCACCTGCCGGACTCTCCCCCGCAAGCGGGAGGTGCCCCCACAGATGACGACCGCTTTTTTACATCGGTGGTCACCGGCTATTGGAACATATTCAAGCAGAACATCGGCATCATGATCG
>DATIOT010000201.1:0-2040 GCA_035472875.1 Mycobacterium sp. | reverse complement strand
TGCCGCGTCACGCGATTCGATGGCCGCCGCGACGCGCCGATGCAGCTCGGCGCGATCCGCTTTGAGCTGTGATTCGTAGGACACGGTGCGAATGAGGGGATGGTGGAACACATACTCCGGTCCTTGGGTGAACCTCACCTGATCGACGAGTTCGGCCACCACAAGGTCCTCGAGCATGGGTTCAATGCCAAGCGTTTCCAGCAACTCGAGGCTGAACCGTGAGCCGATGACGGCCGCTGCGCACAAGGTACGCTTGGCAGTCGGGTCGAGCCGGTCGATGCGCGCCGCGATGGTTGCCTGCAAGGTGGCGGGCACGTTGACTTCGGCGACATCGGCCATCGACATGTAGGTGCCCCAGTTGCCGTGCAGCACACCGCGCTCGGCCAGCTCATGCACTATCTCCTCGGCGAAGAAGGGATTGCCCGCGGCCCTCTGGGCGATCACGGTAGCCAACCCACTGACGGAAGGGTCCGGCCCGAGCAGCTCGGTGACCAGTGCCGCGGTTTCTGAATCACTCAACGGCGCAAGGGCGATGGTTTGAGCACCGTGCACCCGAGCCAACGCCCCTTCGTACTCCGGTCGGTAAGTGACCAACACGAGCGAGGGCGTCTGCGGGATCACCATGACGAAGGCGGCCAGCATCGAGTCGCTGACCTCATCAATCCAATGGGCATCCTCGATGACGTAGACCCGCGGGGTTTGGCGGGCCAACGAGGCGGCATTGACCAGCGCGGTCAGCCGCCGCCGACGGGCATCGGGATCGATCTTGGGCAGCTCAATGTCGGGATCGGCGGCGCCCAGGAGGTCGTCAAAGAGCACCAAGTCCTCTGGCTCCGCGTCGGAAAACTGGGCCCGTATCCGCGCTCGTGCGGCCTGCGGGTCAAGACCCTTGATGCCGGTGATTGCGCGCAGTAGCCGTGCCACGGCATGGAAGGGGACCTGGCTGGTGTGCGATTCGCAGAAGGCGGTGAACACGTCCACACGCCGGGCGGCGGCCATCGCGGCGACCTCCCGCGCCAGACGGCTCTTGCCGATACCCGGTGAGCCAACCACGCCGACCACAGCGCCGTGGCCGTCGGTGGCACGCTCCAACAGGCCCTCGACGGCGGACATCTCCCACTGCCGACCGACCAGATTCGACTCAGCACGCAAGCCAGCGCGATGCCCTTCGCCCATGCCCAGCAGCCGACGGGCGGGCACCGGTTCCTCGGCACCCTTGATCTGAACCAACTCAAACTCACCCAGACTCGCCGCGCCCTCAACCAGTCGCGCTGTGGACGCGCTGAGCATCACCCCACCCGGCGGTGCCACCGATTCCATCCGCTGTGCCATACCGACTTGCTCACCAACGGCGGTGTAACCGAAAGGCCCAGAACCGATTTCACCGGCGATCACCTGACCGGAGTTAAGTCCCACCCGCAACTGCAGCTCCGCGCCGTCGCGCTCTCGCGCGTCGACGGCAAGCCGCTGTGCCTCCTCCTGAACGCCCAACGCAGCCAGGCAGGCACGAACGGCGTGGTCCTCCAACGCCACCGGCGCACCGAACACCGCCATGATGCCGTCCCCGGTGAACTTGTCCACCGTGCCGCCGTACCGTTTGACCACTGCCGCGCACCGGTTGGCGAGTTCTGCCATGATCTCGCGCAGTCGCTCCGCGCCCACCGCCGCAGCGATGTCCATGGAGTGCACAACATCGGCGAACAGGACGGTTACCTGCTTGTACTCCGCGCGGGTATCGGCGTCGTTGACCGGTGAGCCGCAACTGTGACAAAACCGGGCATTCTCTAGAGGCTCGGTGCCACACGTCCGGCACGCTGCTATGGCCGTCACCCGACCCTCCGCCAATCCCGGCCCCCGGTTCTCACAGGATAGGCGATTGGACACTCCACGAGGCGCTGTTCGCTTCACAGCTGGTGATACCGATACGAAGTTTTGAGACTCTCATATGTCGTCTATTTCGAGACGGCGTTCAGTTCTGCTCGGGCTTGGTCGATTTGGTCGTATGCATACGTCGCCATGGCGGTGATGGCCATCGTCTCG
>DATIOT010000200.1:0-1528 GCA_035472875.1 Mycobacterium sp. | reverse complement strand
CCCGACGACAAGCTCGACGAGCTGACCGCGGGACTGGACGCGCTGGGACTGCCGTCGCAACCCTCGCACTGGCGTCGAAACCTGATGGCCTGCACCGGAATCGAATACTGCAAGCTGTCGTTCGCCGACACCCGTGGGCGTTCCCAGGTGCTGGTGCCCGAGCTGGAGCGCCGGCTCGAGGACATCAACGCACGACTCGACGTGCCCGTCACCGTCAACATCAACGGCTGCCCGAACTCGTGTGCGCGCATTCAGATTGCCGACATCGGCTTCAAGGGCCAGATGGTCGACGACGGCCACGGCGGCTCGGTCGAGGGATTCCAGGTGCACCTGGGCGGCAGCCTGGGCCTCGACAGTGGCTTCGGGCGAAAACTGCGCCAGCACAAGGTCACCAGCGACGAGCTCGGCGATTACATCGACCGCGTGGTGCGTAACTTCATCAAGCAGCGTGACAGCGGGGAACGCTTCGCGACATGGGCCGTGCGCGCTGACGAGGCGGACCTGCGATGAGTACTAGTGGAGAGGCGAAAGGGTTGACCGAAGCGGACTTACGGGAACTGGCCGAGCGCGGTGCAGCGGAGTTGGTGGGCGCCAGCGCCACCGACCTGTTGCGTTGGACCGACGAGACCTTCGGCGGTGTGCGGGGACCCCGGTCCTCGGCGACCTGTAACTACGTGGTGGCTTCCAACATGCAGGACGCGGTACTCGTCGACCTGGCGGCCAAGGTGCGGCCCGGCGTGCCAGTGATGTTCTTGGACACCGGATATCACTTCGTGGAAACGATCGGTACCCGCGACGCGGTCGAAGCGGTGTACGACATCTCGGTGCTCAACGTCACCCCCGAGCACACCGTCGCGGAGCAGGACCAACTGCTGGGCAAGGACCTGTTCGCCCGCCAGCCCAACGAGTGCTGCCGGCTGCGCAAGGTCGCGCCGCTGTCCAAGGCGCTGCGCGGCTACTCCGCCTGGGTCACCGGCCTGCGCCGTGTCGAAGCACCGACCCGCGCCAATGCGCCGCTGATCAGTTTCGACGAGGCGTTCGGGCTGGTGAAGATCAACCCGCTGGCCGCGTGGACCGACGATGACATGCAGGCCTACATCGACGACAACGACGTACTGGTCAATCCGCTTGTTTACGAAGGCTATCCGTCGATCGGCTGCGCCCCTTGCACAGCGAAGGTAGCCGACGGCGCCGATCCCCGCAGCGGACGCTGGGAGGGGCGGTCGAAGACCGAATGCGGGTTGCACGCGTCGTGACGACCCTTGTGCTGGCCGCGCATGGCAGCGCAGATCCGCGGTCGGCAGCCAATGCCCGGGCCGTGGCCAATCAGATTCGCTTCATGCGACCCGGCCTTCGCGTGCGTGTTGCGTTCTGCGAGCTGAACACACCGCGCCTGGCTGACGTACTCACGCCCGGTGCGGTGGTCACTCCACTCCTGCTGGCCGACGCGTACCACGCCCGTATCGACATCCCCGAACAAATCGCGAGATGCGGTGTCCCCGCGCGGCAAGCCGACGTGCTCGGGGAG
>DATIOT010000199.1:0-5808 GCA_035472875.1 Mycobacterium sp. | reverse complement strand
ACGTGCGTACCCGCCTTGATCGCGACCCCGCCCAGCTCGCAATCGCGGATCGCCCGCCGCACCACCGTCGTGATTGGCGGCTCCCAGCGCAACGCCTCCTCGAACGCGCCGCGGAGCATGCCGCGATCGGCCCGCAGCGCGTCCAGCAGCGGCGGGTTGGTGAGCAGGGCGACCAGCAGGTTGCCCGAGGCACGATAGGTCGTTTCGACTCCGGCGGGCAGGATCAGCAGCAAGAACGCGAAGATCTCGTCGTCGGTCAGCCGAGCGCCGTCTATCTCCGACTCCGCCAGCGTGCTGATCAGGTCGTCCTGCGGGTTACGCCGCCGCTCGGCGAGGACCTCCTTGAAGTAGGCCTTCAGCGAGGCGGACGCGGCGATCCCGCAATCCCAGTCGTAGACCACATTGAGCAACTCGATCGACAGCCGCTGGAAGCGCAGGTAGTCCTCGCGCGGCAGGCCCATGATCCGTGCGATGACCTGGACCGGAAATGCGAAGGTGAACTCGCGGGCCAGCTCGGCCCGCCCGCGCGGTGCGAACCGGTCGATCAGCTCATGGACCACCACCTCCACCAGCTCACCGCGCCACCGCTCCAACAGCGCCGTGCGGAACGACGGCGACACCAGGGCCCGGCTGGCCCGATGCTCGGCGCCCTCGAGTTCGAGCAGGGTGCGACCCATGACCGGGCCCATGATCTGGTCATAAATCGACGAGGAGAAGGTGCCCGGGTGAGTGAGCACCGTCTGGCACTCGTCGTACCCGAGCACCGTCACCCCGAGGTCACCAACCTGCTGGGCGCTGACCGCCGCGAAGGGATTTCCCCGCATCACCCGGTGCCGCTCACGCGCCTCGCGCAGCCGCTCGTGCACGTTTTCCACCTGCATGAGCAACCCGCCCTGCAATTCGGTCGGGTCGAACTCGTCGATCGCCGGTCCGATGACCGGGTCAGCCATGAGCCGGCACCGTCTGGGTATCACGTCCGGACCGCAACACGGTGCCGGGCAGGGCGCCGGTGGCGGCGCCGTCGCGAGATACTTCGACGCCACCGACAAGCACCGACGTGATCCCGTAGGCGTCGGCGACCAATCGGGGTGCGCCGGACGGGAGGTCATAACGCGTGCGCTCGGGTCCGTGGTCGATGGTCGCCGGGTCGAACATCACCAGGTCGGCGTGCCAGCCAGGGGTGATCCGGCCCCGTTCGGTCAGCCCGTAGAACCGCGCCGGCACATCGGTGATCAGCCGGACAGCTTCCTCGAGCGTCACCACCTGATGCTCGCGGACGCCGCGGCCGAGCAGCGACGTCGTGTAGATCGCGCCGCACATCATGTCGAGGTGGGCACCGGCGTCCGAGCCGCCGATCACGGCACCGGGGTGACGCCACACCTCTGCGCGCATCTTCCAGTCGGCCGCGTCATCGCCGGTCAGCGGAGGGCTGAGCCCGGTGCGCAGCTCGTCGGCGATCACGACGTCCAACAGCGTGTCGAATGGCTCGCCACCGCGGGCGGCGGCGACCTCGCCGACGCTGCGACCGGTCGCGTCGGCATTCTCGGCGGCGAACGTCTCCACGATGGACAGCCGGTCCCATTGCGCCAGGCCGCGCAGCATGCCTGCCTCTTTCGAGGAGGCACCCTCGGCGAGACGGCGACGCACCGCAGGGTCGGCGAGCGCGACAAGCCGCTCCGGCACCGGCAGATGCATCGCGTCTCGCCAGCCGGGCAGCCCGTCGAGCACGAAGCCGGACAGGAACGAGAGCCGGATCTTCATGGCTTGCGGCAAGGTCAGCGCCACCACCCGGCCGCCGCGTTCGGCGGAGATCGTCGAGGCGCGCAGCTGCCGTTGGTGCCCGTCGGGGTTGGCCGCCGAGACGCCCAGCAGGTTCCAGTTCAGCGGTCGGTCGGCGGCAACGGACATGTCGGTGAGCAGCGCGATGTCGTCGTCGGTGAAGCCGGATAAGCAGCCGGGGATGATCGCCTCGAGCGTGGTGCCCGGATGGTCGCGAACGCCGGCCGCCAGCGCAACCAGTTCCTCGCGCGATGCGCTACGGGACGGCACCGGCTGGCCGGCACCGTCGTTGTGGGTCGGCGACTGCGAGGTTGATAGTCCGAGCCCGCCGGCATCCAGTGCGTGATGAAGCACCGCGACCATCCGCTCAATCTGCTCCGGCGTGGCCTCGCCGCCGACGGCATCGTTGCCCATGGCGGACAGCCGCAGTGCCGAGTGACCGACCAGGAAGCCGGCATTGACGGCGATGCGGCCGTCGAGGCGGTCGAGCCAGTCGCCGAACGATGCCCATCCCCAGTCGAGACCGGCCCGCAGCGCGTCCAGCGGCATCCCCTCCACCCGCGCGAGCATCCGGGTGAGGTAGTCGTGTTGGTCGGACGCCGCGGGTGCCAGCGTGAAGCCGCAGTTGCCGCCGAAGACCGTGGTGACGCCATGCTGCACCGACGGGCTCGCGGTTGGATCCCAGAACAGCTGCGCGTCGTAATGGGTGTGCAGGTCGACGAAGCCCGGCGCCAGCATCTGCCCTTGGGCGTCAACGGTTTCCGCGGCTAGTTCATCGACGTGGCCGACCGCGACGATCCGCCCGTTACTGACGCCGACGTCGCCATGGCGGGCAGGTGTGCCGGTCCCGTCGACGATCTCGGCATCGCGGATCAACAGGTCGAGCATCGCAAGCCTCCTACACGGTGGCCGGACTGGCCAACCACGCTTCGTCCGGAAGTGGGTGGCGGAACAGCTGTGCCGCGTTGCGGTGGGTGATCCGGGCCGCGTCCTCCGCTGACAGCCCGGCGACGTTGCGCGCCACGACGTGTTGCGTGTCGGGCCAGGTGGAATCGGCGTGTGGGTAGTCGCTTTCGACGAGGATCCGGTCGGCCCCGATCGCGTCCAGCGCGTCAAACGCGTGCGGGTCGTCGATCGAGCAGAACCAGAAGTTGCGCCGCAGCACCTCGCTGGGCAGCAGGTCGCCCTTCCACGCGCCGCCCTCCCGACCCGAAGCGGAGTGCGCCAGAACATAATCGGCGCGGTCGCCGAGCATGGCCGCCCAGCCCAGTCCGCCTTCGGCCAGCGTGATGTTCAGCCGTGGGAAGCGGATTGGGATGCCCGACCACAACATGTCCGCGCAGGCGACCAGTCCGTTCACCGGGAACAGCGTGGTGATGGTCTCGAACGGGGTGTCCGGGGCGGGGATTGGCGCCCATTGTGCGGAACCGGTGTGCAGGCACACGATGGTGTCCGTGTCCTCACAGGCGGCGAAGAACGGATCCCACACGCCGCTGTGCAGGCTCGGTATTCCGCATTGAGCCGGCAACTCTGGGAAGCTGACCGCCTTGAAGCCGCGCGCGGCGTTACGGCGTATCTCCTCGGGCGCCAGCTGCGGGTCGGCGAGCCACGGCAGCTGCAGCGGGATGATGCGCTCCGGGTAGCTGCCCGCCCATACCTCGAGGTGCCAGTCGTTCCATGCTCGGAGCGTCGCCAGCCCCAGCTCCAGGTCGTCGCTCTTCCAGAACACCGTTCCTGCGAAACCGGCGATCAGCGAGGGGAAGTTCAATGACGCCCAGATGCCCGCCAGGTCCATGTCGGCGATCCGGGCGTCGATGTCCCAACAGCCGCGCCGCATTTCGTCGAACCGGGCGGCTTCCATGCTCCATTCCTCGTGTGGCCGCCCGATCACCGCGTTGAGCCCGATGTTCGGGTACTCCCGGCCCTCGTAGCGCCACACCTGACGGCCGTCGTCGGTCTCGACGACCTTCGGCGCGCGGTCAGCCAACGGACTAGGAAGCCGGCCGACGAACATATCGGGTGGCTCGATGATATGGTCGTCGACCGAGATCACCACGTGCTGTCGCTGCCGGGGATCAGGGTCTGGCAGCAGCGCCATACCTGATGACTATCGTCAGTTTTCGGGCCGTGTCAATGCTATCTATGCAATCAATACAAAGTTGACGATCCGAGTGTCTCATGCTCCCCTGTCAAGCAGCGACGGGGGGTTGGTCGGTCTGGTCGGCCAGCATGCTCTACCCGAGACCACGATCGGATTGTTCAAAACCGAGGCCATAGGTCGGCGTAGCCCATTTCTGACCGCCCACTGAAAACCATCGACGACGTCGAATACGCCACGATGGAATGGGTCGACTGGTACAACAGCCGCCGACTGCATAGTCGCCTCGACTATGTCCCACCCGACGAGCACGAGGCCGCCTACTACGCCATGCAGGCGTCGCCAGCAGATAGCGTCTCGAACATCTGGCTGAGATCAACCCGGAATGGTTAAGTTGTGGCCGAAGGTTTTCTGGTTGCACGCGTTATTGCGGTAATCGCACGGTCGACGCTAGAGAAGCGCGACCATCGCCTCTACCCGCTTGCGGTCGAGCACTACCGTTGACCCGTCGGGTAGACCAAGGATCCGGTCCGTCGCGACGCCGTACAGCTTGAGCCGCTTCACCGAAGCGTCGATCGCTTTACGTCGCGATTTCGCGTTGGGCGCATTGAGCACGTCGACGACGGTTTTCTGCATGCTGGCCGCGAAGCCCTGAATTATGTCACCGACACCCTCGGGATCGAAGGTGTCGAACACACCCTCGTGTACCCCCTGGGCGATCACCTCGGTAAGGACCGGCCGAAACAGGTCCTCCCAGATGGTGACGATCTTCCGGAACAGGGCCTGGTTCTGCGGGGTCAGCAGTGATGCCATCGCCGCGACCTGTTCGGGAGCCCCCATGGCCATCTTGACCTGGTAACTCGCCCGAAGTCCGGCATTGAGGCGATCCAGCGCGTTCTTGCCGGGCTCGGCGAAGACCGGATGCAACGCCTCGAATGCTTGAGCGGCACTGCGTTGAGCAAGCGCGGTCACCAGTGCCTCCTTGGACGGGAAATAGTGGTAGAAAGCGCCTTTCGAAGTACCTGTCGTGACCAGCAGGTCGTTGAGACTAACGTTCTCGTAACCTCGTTCGAGGAAGAGCGCGAGTGCCTGATCGAGCAATTCGGCCCGCCGCACATCCTTGCGTTTCACGACACGTGGCATGGCGGTATTGAATCAGTCGGCCTTCTTCACCCACCCCACATATGCCAGGTATAGACCGCACAGTGCGAGCAGTCCGAAACCGACCCGCACGACGCTGACAACAGGGCTCGAGGTTTGGGTGGCGGATGTGGCCGCATTGACGATCAGCTGTGGCGTGGCGAGCAATGCGAAGCCCCGTAGGAGTAAGAACCAGCCGAACAGCGAGATGATCACGGCGGCGACGCTGCGCCAATACTGGTGGAACGCAACGACGAACAGGCCACAGAAGAAGAGCAGCGCGCCCAGCACCCACTGCCACATCGGGTCTGTTGAGAAGCTGGACAACTGGCTCCCGATGCTTCCGGCCCTGATCGCGACGATCGCGGGGACCACGGCAATAAACGGTCCGAGCACGCGTGCGAATGAGCGGGTGCGCTGCGAGGGATTGGTCGTGGTGACGGGTGTGCGCATGGGTACGACTCCTTGACGACGTGGCGGCGGAGGGGTCATCCGTCCACCTTTCTAGACCACCGGTCTATATTCTGGCCCGGTGACGTCGGCCGGTCGCCGATATGAGGCTGCATCGTGACATCGGATCCGTTGAGGGCTCCGCATGCACCTAGCGCGGCCATCTCCCGGATGATCGGCACCACAGCGCTCCGCCACCACGTCTAATCATCGGCGACCCTGATGTCAGAGCGGTCCGCAACGATGCGCCACGAAGCCCCGCCCATTACCCTGGAACCCCGACGTACCAGCCGGCGTGCATCGTTGGTGGATTTCAAGGTGACGCTGCGTGGGCGGGGATT
>DATIOT010000198.1:0-4558 GCA_035472875.1 Mycobacterium sp. | reverse complement strand
AGCGCATTGCGCCATGCCGTGGCGGTGTCGGAGATCGAGTAGGTGCGCGGGTCGCCCGCGTCCCAGCCCGGAGCCGGCACGTTGACGATGGTGTCGAGGTGATGGGGGAAAAACCCACGGGCCTCGTCGAGGCTGGCCGGGTCAGTGGTGTCGCAGACGCTTGCGTCCACATCCAGCTCTTTGGCGGCGATCTCGAGATCGTCACGGCGTGCGCCCACGAGGGTCACCTTGTGACCATCATCGCGGAAGCCCTCGGCCACTGTGCGCCCCAGCTCGGTGTCTCCGCCGGTGACTAGCACCTCCACTGCCACGACCTCCTCGTGTTCAACTTTCAACCCAGACCCTGGCCAGTTCACCAGCGCTTTTGCCTTTGCGTGGCGGTGGCGAACGTGGTCCCGACGGTGGCACACCACCGAACCGCTGCCTGGGATCTCAGCGTGTTATGGCGTCAATCTCCGTAGATGTTACTGGACAGTAGCTATTCGACGAAATCCCACGCCGCCACGACGCGCGGATGAATTAGATAACTATTCGGCTATGGGCGTTTGTAGCTGTTAGCTGCGTTGGCAGCGTCAGGAAACGGCAGGTCAGGGCGTTGGGTCTGACAGTTGCCAAAAGCTGTGGCCAATAGCGTTGCTTACTGGCCGCGTTCATGCATGCGTGACATCGAAACCATCGACTCCGAGCTGCGATTGGTGGCGGATCTTCGCCGCGCGGCTCGGGAGCGGGGTGGGCCGCTGCCGTCGATAGAAGTGGGTGATGCGTTGCTGGACGATCTTTGATCCGTCGTTCACCGACACGACAACCACGGTCCGGGGAACGGCCAAATGCAGCGTGTAACCCACGCTGCGGCGCGTCACCCGAGCGCGACCGCGGCCGCAACGATGGGCTTCGCCCAATCCGGTGTGGAGGCTAAATCGGGAGGCCCGACGATGCGGCCACGCTGCATGTGCAGAACCAGCACCGGCTCCGGTGCGTGTCCGGCTGCGGGGTCGGCGGTTGCGGAGTTGTCGTAAACCCGTAGGTCGGTGAGCGCGGGTAGTAGTTGCACCAGGTTCAGCAGGCTGTGGCGGTAGCGACGGCGGATTTCGTCTTCGGGAATGTCATGCCCGCCGGCACGGACTCGCTGTCGCACCCGCTCGATGTGAGCCGCGGCGCTGGCCAACCCGACGTAGAAGACGTGGACCTCGATGCCGCGCGAGGCGGCCTCCTTCATCAGCCGCGGCATGGTGTTGCCGCCGAGTGTGGTCTCGAACGCGAAATCGAGCTGTTGATCGATCGATCGTTCGAGCAGCTTTCGGCCCTGCTCCCATGCCGCCGCGTTAGCGTGGGTCTGGCTCAGCCCCGGGTTGGCCGCCATTAACTCGCGGGCTGCCTCGTCGGGATTGTAGTAGTTACCGCCCGCCGCGCGGATCGCCGCGCCGCCGATGCTGCTCTTGCCCGCCCCGTTGACACCTGCCAACACGTACAGCCGCGCCGGCACGGTTGTTTTGCGAGCCATCAGCCGCGCTGGATCACCGCCGCAGCGTGGCGCGCGCTGCCTTCACCGCGGCGGCGCCGAGTTCCTGCGGTGTGGCGTTAAATGCCGCAGCGACTCCGGCTTTGGCTTCAGGTGTCTGCATGGTGGCTAGCAGGTCGTCGAAGCGTTCACTGAGATCGTCGAGTACCGGTGTGGCCGATTTGATCAGGGCCTCAAACTCCGCATACGACAGCAGCACCGCCTTGGGAACGTCGTGCTTAGTGATCAGCACCGCCCCGTCGAGTGTGGCCTGGTCGAAGACCTTGCCGAACTCGTTTTTGAGGCGGCTAGCGGCCACCGTGGGCACGTCGACCAACCTGCCGTCGCGATTGCGGAACGTGACGGTGGACACGGCTCTTTCCTCGTTTTGTGTCTGCATGCACCTATTATAGCCGTTTTGTCTATTTTGTCTGGATTGGACATTTTGTGGCAAGCCGGGGCGGGCACACTGCCCGAGACGCGTCGGTGCAGCGGACCAGCTCGCCGACTGCGGGCATGATCCCGACAGTAGGCCGATTGGCTTTCGCCTTCTCCTGATCCTGCGGATTGCCTCTGGGTGTATGTCAATCGCTGACCGATGCGGGCACGCCGGTTAAGACTTCAGGGCGGACTGGGCGTGGCTTGTTGAAGAGACGCCGTAGTGATTAATGCCGGTAGGCGCCGGAATGGATCTCTCAACGCGCAGCACGCTGGTGGGAAGAGTTGGACGGCGAAAACGTTGACACAGCGACGTATCAGCGCTGCTTGGCCGAACTGGACATCATCAATCGCGTCACCTTCACGCATCGTCCGACGTTGCGCTGGCTGGCGCGCGCAACACGGTCACTACCTATCGGTGCGACATTTTCGGTGCTGGACGTCGGGTATGGCCACGGCGCCCTGTCGCGGGCGATCGCGCGCTGAGCGCGTCGGCGTGGCCTGAAGGCGCAATTGTCGGGTATCGACTTGAACCCACGAGCCGCTATCGCCGCGCGTAGCGTAACGCCGTCGGATATGACCATCGACTATCAGACGTCGCCATCGTCTGCACCACCGCCAGCCGCGGCGACCGTGCGCCGAGGCCGAGCGCAGCCGGCCCAGCAGTGTGGCAAGCGCCTTCGCCGCCGCCGGCTGCTGGTTTACCGCCTTGGGGTTATTCATGATTCGCGCGAGCGCAAGCGCAGCCTGAGTAAGCCCAGGACATACCTATACGGCGCGTTCACGCATACCTTGGCCGGTTTCTCCGTCATCGCTTGTGCGCCTTTCTGCCGCCACAGCGGGACGCTAACAACCTGCGCGGGCTAGGGTCTGACGCATGCGTCGGATCGGGGTGCTGGGTTGTTTGTTATCCACGATGCTGGTAGCCGGCCTGGTCGCGTGCACCTCGAAATCACCCTCGTCGTCACCAACCCAACCGTCGCAGACCTCCGGATCGATCGTGGTGTTCGCGGCGGCCTCGCTAAAGCCCGCGTTCACCCAGATCAGCCAGCAGTTCAAGACCGACAACCCCGGCAACGGCGTCGATTTCGAGTTCGCAGGTTCCTCCGAGCTGGCGACTCAGTTGACTCAAGGCGCGACGGCCGACGTCTTCGCATCGGCGGACACCGCACAGATGGACACAGTGACCAAGGCCGGCTTGCTGGCGGGCAATCCGACGAACTTCGCCTCCAACACATTGGTCATCGTCACCGCGCCGGGCAACCCGAAAAAGATCGGATCCTTCGCCGACCTCGCCAAGCCCGGGCTCAAAGTAGTGATCTGCCAGCAGCCGGTGCCGTGTGGATCGGCGACCCGGCGCATCGAAGGCAGCACGGGCGTGCGCCTCAATCCGGTCAGTGAGGAACTCAGCGTGACCGACGTCCTCAACAAGGTCACCAGCGGACAGGCCGACGCGGGGCTGGTCTACGTCACCGATGCCCACAGCGCCGGAGACAAAGTGGCGACCGTCAACTTTCCCGAGGCCGCCGGCGCGGTGAATGTGTATCCCATCGGGGTGCTGAAGAAGGCGCCGCTACCGACGCTGGCGCAGCAGTTCGTGACTCTGGTGACGTCTGACACGGGTCAGAAGATCCTGGCCCGGTCGGGCTTCGCCAAGCCCTGACCACCAGCCGTGCACCGGCCTACCGAACACATCCGGCGGGTGGTTGATGCTGCACCACCGCTCACCGCTAATCACCTCCGCTGCTGAGGGGGCATTCAGCTGGGGTGTTCGAGTGTTGTTCGGGCCTGGTCGATTTGGTCGTATGCGTAGGTCGCCATGGCGGCGGTGGTCATCGTCTCACCCTTGCGGGCGAGCGATTCGTAGGTCGCCTCACCGAGCACATCGCGAAGGTGAGCAATCGCGGTGCCGAACGCTGCCATGGCGGGAAGTGCAGCGACAGGGCTTGAGACGGCGAACCCGGCGATGGTGGCCGCCGGCTCGTATCGTCCGAGCCGGTCGACAAGCGCGGCAAGAATTCCCAGGAGGGTGCGGAGCATGTAGGTGTTGCCCGAGTCGTGGTAGTTGCCGATCGCCACGGTGAAGTAATCGAAGGCAGCCAGCGGGTCGTCGTGTTCGGCGAAGAGGCACAGGTTGGTCGCAAGGTTTGACTGATTGGCGCGGTTGCCGCTGTCTTGGGCGATCGCCAGGCCGCGGCGCAGGGCAGCGAGCGAGCGGACAGGGTCGGCTTCATGGACGGCCCAGCCGTAGGCGTGAAGCGCAAATGAAAGCACGCACGGGTTACCGGTCGCTTCGGCGGCGTCGATCAGGCCGTCAGCGGCCACCATCGCATCGTCATGGGAACCGGTAGCCAACAGTCCCATGAGCAGGCACGCCGTGGTGACCGCGGGGGTGTCCAGGCCGCGCGCGAGCTGAGCGCGGCACCACCGAATCCACCGTTCCGGCTGGCCGACAGCAACGTACGAGCCGCCTAGAAAGCCCTCGAGGCCGAACGGCACCTCGGCGCGGCTACTGCCGATCACCTCCTGCGCGGCGTCGCTGTAGCCGACAGCCGCCTCGATCCGTCCCGCCATGTAGCACAGCGACGCGATCAAATGCAGGAACGCCAGCCGGGGGTGGTC
>DATIOT010000197.1:0-4721 GCA_035472875.1 Mycobacterium sp. | reverse complement strand
GGGACTCACTCATGGCCGGAGACTATCGCAGCGACGGCAGCAGATGAGCCCTCTAAAAACACAGAAGAGACTGCTGACTTGGCAGCTGCGCGAGCAATTCGCTGCCGGGCTGTCGGCCATGTATGCCGGCGAGGTGCCGGCATACGGCACCCTCGTCGAGGTAAGCCAGCAGGTCAACTCCGATTACGTGGCGCGCCACGATGGTGCCGAACGTCTCGGTTCGCTGCGCCGGATCACTGCTGAGCGACACGGCGCCATTAGAGTGGGCAGCCCGAAGGAACTGGCCGCAGTCGCCGACCTGTTCGCCGCATTCGGCATGCTGCCGGTCGGCTACTACGATTTACGCTCAGCCAAGTCACCCATTCCGGTGGTGTCGACCGCTTTTCGGCCCATCGATGCAAAGGAGCTGGCGCGCAATCCGTTCCGGGTGTTCACGTCGATGCTGGCCACCCGGGACCGCCGGTACTTCGATCACGACCTGCGTACCCGGGTGGAGACCTTCCTCGCGCGCCGCCAACTGTTCGACCCAGCATTGCTCGCCCGGGCGCGGATCATCGCCGCCGAGGGCGCCTGCGATGTCGAGGAGGCGGAGGCTTTCGTCGCGGCGGCGGTGTCAGCATTCGCGCTGTCCCGCGAACCGATCAAGAAGTCCTGGTACGACGAGTTGTCCCGGGTGTCCGCGGTGGCTGCCGATATCGCCGGGGTCGGTTCCACCCACATCAATCACCTGACGCCGCGAGTCCTCGACATCGACGATCTGTACCGCCGGATGACAGAGGGTGGCATCACCATGATCGAAGCCATCCAGGGGCCGCCCCGCACCGACGGACCCGCCGTGTTGTTGCGTCAGACCTCTTTTCGCGCGCTCGCCGAACCCTGCCTGTTTCGCGGCAGGGATGGCACCCTGAGCTCGGGAAGCCTGCGAGTGCGGTTCGGCGAAGTCGAGGCGCGCGGTGTCGCGCTGACCCCGCGCGGGCGCGAGCGCTACGACGCCGCGATGGCCGCCGCTGACCCGGCCCAAGTGTGGAGCCAGTACTTCCCTTCGACCGATCAGGAGATGGCCGCCGAGGGATTGGCTTACTACCGCCGCGGCGACCCGTCGGCACCGATCGTCTACGAAGACTTCTTGCCCGCGTCGGCGGCGGGCATTTTCCGATCCAACCTGGACCGCGACACCCGCGCCGAGGATGCCGCCGACGATTCCGGATACGACATCGGGTGGCTGGCGGGGGCTATCGGCCAGGATGTTTATGACCCGTATGCACTCTACGAAGCGCTTTCCCAGGAGGCACACCCGTGAACCTGCCCACCGCCGACGAGTTGCGCGCCCGGGCACATCACGCCCTGCAGGCAACCGGAGCTGACGTCAGCCTTGGCGAGCCGGGCGGGCATGGTTTGCCCGCCAGCACACCGATCACCGGCGAAGTGCTCTTCACCGTCGCACAAACCACACCCGAGCAGGCGAATCGCACCATCACCGACGCCGCCCGCGCGTTTTCGGCATGGCGAAGCACACCGGCCCCGGTGCGCGGCGCACTGGTGGCCCGACTCGGCGAGCTGCTCACCGAACACAAGAGCGACCTCGCGACACTGGTGACCCTCGAGGTGGGCAAGATCACCTCCGAGGCGCTGGGCGAAGTGCAGGAAATGATCGACATCTGCCAGTTCGCCGTGGGCCTGTCCCGCCAGCTCTACGGCCGGACGATCGCATCGGAGCGCCCCGGTCACCGGCTGCTGGAGACCTGGCATCCACTCGGTGTGGTGGGCGTGATCACCGCGTTCAACTTCCCGGTTGCGGTGTGGGCGTGGAACGCCGCGGTGGCATTGGTGTGCGGGGACACCGTGGTGTGGAAGCCCTCGGAGCTGACGCCGTTGACAGGGCTGGCCTGCCAGGCGCTGATGGGCCGGGCCGCAGCTGACGTCGGTGCGCCGCCCGCGGTGAGCGGTCTGGTCCTGGGCGACCGCGAACTTGGTGAGCAACTGGTCGACGACCCCCGGGTCGCGCTGTTGTCCGCGACCGGTTCGGTGCGAATGGGTCAGCAGGTCGGTCCCCGCGTGGCCGGGCGCTTCGGGCGGGTGCTGCTGGAGTTGGGCGGCAACAACGCGGCGATCGTGACACCGTCGGCCGACCTCGACCTGGCGGTTCGCGCCATTGTGTTCGCCGCCGCCGGCACCGCGGGTCAGCGATGCACCAGCCTGCGCCGGCTGATCGTCCATCGCTCGGTGGCCGATGATGTGGTGGCGCGCGTCGTCTCCGCTTGCCGGCAGCTGCCCATCGGCGACCCGTCGGCGCAAGAGACGCTCGTCGGCCCACTCATTCACGAGACCGCCTACCGCGACATGGTGGGAGCTCTGGAACAGGCACGTGCCGACGGCGGCGAGGTCATCGACGGTGACCGCCGGCACCACGGCGGGTTCGACCATCCGAGTGCCTATTACGTGGCGCCCGCCGTGGTCCGGATGCCCGCGCAGACCTCCATTGTGGCAGCCGAGACGTTCGCGCCGATCCTCTACGTGCTGACCTACGACGAGCTGGACGAAGCGATCGCACTCAACAATGGGGTGCCACAAGGACTTTCGTCGGCGATTTTCACCACCGACCTGCGCGAGGCCGAGCGTTTCCTGGACGGGTCCGACTGCGGTATCGCCAACGTCAATATCGGCACGTCCGGCGCTGAGATCGGCGGCGCGTTCGGCGGCGAGAAGCAAACCGGCGGCGGGCGGGAGTCCGGTTCGGACGCGTGGAAGGCCTACATGCGGCGCGCCACCAACACGGTCAATTACTCCAGCGAGTTGCCGCTGGCCCAGGGCGTGGAGTTCGGATGAATGCAATCTGCCGGTCGCCTTAGCGCCCGTGAGTACTATCTGACACATGCCAACAGCCAGGAGGCGGTTATCCCCAGAGGATCGGCGCGCCGAGCTGCTCGCGTTGGGTGCGGAGGTTTTTGGGAAACGGCCCTACGACGAGGTTCGCATCGATGAGATCGCCGAGCGTGCCGGAGTCTCCCGGGCCCTGATGTATCACTACTTCCCCGACAAGCGGGCGTTCTTTGCGGCGGTCGTCAAGGACGAGGCTGATCGGTTGTACGAGGCCACCAACGACCCGCCCCCCGCTGGCCTGACGTTTTTCGAAGAGATCCGGCTCGGCGTGCTGGCCTATATGGCCTACCACCAACAGAATCCGGAGGCCGCGTGGGCGGCCTATGTCGGTCTCGGCCGATCCGACCCGGTTCTTCTTGGCATCGACGAGGAAGCCAAGAACCGCCAGATGGAACACATCATGATCCGTATCGGCGAGTTCGTGAGTGCGACCCCGCTACAGACTCTGGAAGCGGGTGTCGAGCGAGACCTGCGGGTGATCATTCACGGCTGGCTGGCATTGACCTTCGAGATTTGCCGCCAGCGGATCATCGACCCCTCTACCGACGGGAACCTGCTCGCCAACGCCTGTGCGCACGCGCTGCTGGACGCGATCGCCCGGGTGCCGGGAATTCCCGACGAAATGGCCGAAGCGGCGATAATCACCGCGCGACCGCAATAGTCAACGCCTTTTGTCGGTACTTGTTGGCACCATGGCTAGGTGAGCACCGCACCCCCTAAACCCCGGCCCTCCGATCCGTTGGGCAGGTTCAGCGCGATCACCCGCGAGTGGTTCAGCAGCACCTTCGCCGCACCGACCACAGCGCAGGCCGACGCCTGGGACGCCATCGCCGATGGCAACAACACGCTGGTGATCGCGCCGACCGGATCCGGTAAGACGCTGGCAGCGTTTCTTTGGGCTATCGATAATCTGGCGGGTGCGGCCGGCCGGCCGTCCGGCACCCGCGTGCTGTACGTGTCACCGCTCAAGGCGCTGGCGGTTGACGTCGAGCGCAACCTGCGCACCCCGCTGGCCGGGCTCACCAGGATCGCCGAGCGTCGCGGCCTGCCCGCACCGGACATCAGCGTCGGGGTTCGCTCCGGTGACACCCCGCCCGCGCACCGCCGCCAGCTCATCGCCCAGCCGCCCGACGTGCTGATCACCACACCGGAGTCGCTGTTCCTGATGTTGACCTCGGCCGCGCGCGAAACCCTGGCCGGCGTGCAGACGGTCATCGTCGACGAGATACACGCCATCGCCGGCGGCAAGCGCGGCGCACACCTCGCCCTGTCGCTGGAGCGCCTCGACGACCTGCGTGAAGGCCCGGCCGCGCAGCGCATCGGGTTGTCGGCGACCGTGCGCCCACCCGAGGAGCTCGCCCGGTTCCTGTCCGGACAATCACCGACGACCATCGTGGCTCCCCCGTCGGCCAAGACCGTCGAGCTCACCGTGCAAGTGCCGGTACCTGATATGGCCAACCTGGCGAACAACACCATCTGGCCCGATGTGGAGGCGCGGTTAGTCGATTTGATCGAATCGCACAGTTCGACAATCGTCTTCGCCAATTCGCGGCGGCTGGCCGAGCGACTTACCGCGCGGCTCAACGAAATTCACGCTGAACGCTGTGGTATCGCGCTCTCGACGGACGCCAACCCGCAGGTGCCGGGCGGGGCGCCGGCGCGCGTCATGGCCAGCGGCCAGACCTTAGGTGCGGATGCGGTGCTGGCGCGCGCCCACCATGGTTCGGTCAGCAAGGAGCAGCGCGCCGTAGTCGAAGAAGACCTCAAACGTGGGCTGCTCAAGGCAGTAGTCGCGACGTCGAGCCTGGAGCTGGGCATCGACATGGGTGCGGTCGACCTAG
>DATIOT010000196.1:0-10369 GCA_035472875.1 Mycobacterium sp. | reverse complement strand
TCGATTGCGGGAACGGTGATTTCGCGTTTTTGAACCTTGCCGGTGGGACCCTTGGGCAGCGCGTCGACGAGCCACACCACGCGCGGATACTTGTAGGCGGCCACCCGCGCCTTGACGTACTCGCGCAGCTCCTCGGCCGTGACCGCTGCCCCCTTCTTGAGAGCGACGGCCGCACCGACTTCCTCACCGAGGGAGTCGTGCGGGATGCCGATGACGGCGGCTTCGGCCACTGCCGGATGCTCGTAGAGCACCTCCTCGATCTCGCGGGGATAGACGTTGTACCCGCCGCGGATGATCAGGTCTTTCGTCCGGTCGACGATGTAGAAGTAGCCATCTTCGTCAATTTTCCCGACGTCGCCGGTGTTCAGCCAACCGTCGGCGGTGATCGTGGCCTTGGTTGCGTCGGGCAGGTTCCAATAGCCCTTCATCACGTTGTGGCCGCGGATCTGGATCTCGCCTGCCTCCCCTTGCGGGACCTCAACTCCGTCCAGGTCGACTACCCGCATCTCCACACCCTCGATCGGGGTGCCAATCGAGCCGGCCTTGCGCGGCCGGTGCGGATGATTGAATGCAGCAGCCGGAGAGCTTTCGGAGAGTCCATAGCCCTCGAGAACGGTGCAGCCAAAAGCCTTTTCGAAGTCGGTGAGCACCTGGACGGGCAGCGCCGCACCACCGGAGACACAGGTCCGCAGACTGCGCGTCGCCCCCGGTGGGGCCTCGTCGGCCACGCTGAGCAGCGCCGAATACATCGTGGGCACGCCCTCGAACACCGTCACGGCGTCACGCTCGATCACCTCGAGAGCCTTGCGCGGGTCGAATCGAGGTATCAGCGTCAACATCGCGCCGGCCAGGACCGAACCGTTGAGACCGCAGGTCAGACCGAAGACGTGGAACAACGGCAGACAGCCCATCACCACGTCGTCGGTCCCGGTCTCAACCAGGGTGTGCACGCTGACCTCGGCATTGCGGCACAGATTGCCGTGCGTAAGCATGGCGCCCTTGGGCTTGCCGGTAGTGCCGGAGGTGTGCAGGATGACCGCCACGTCGTCGTCGTCGCGTTGCACCGGTGAATCCTGAGCTGGCAGGTCGGCGATCAACTTCGTCAGCGCAGCGTCGTCGACCAGCCAGCACTGTGCGCCAACCTCGGCGGCGCCGGCGGTGGCCTCGTCGGCGAAGGCAGGCGTCGCGAACAGCGCCTTGGCGCCGCTGTTGGAGAGGTAGAAGGAGACCTCACGCGCCTTGAGCAGCGGGTTCATTGGGACTGCGACGGCGCCGCGGTAAATGATGCCGTAGAACGCGATGGCGAAAGCAGGAGTATTGGGCAACATCACCCCCACCCGATCGCCCGGCTCGACTCCAGCCTGCTCCAGCAGCGTCGCCACGCGGGCGGCTGCGACGTCGAGCTCGGCAAAGGTGAACTGCAAATCGTCACAGCGGAGCGCAATGCGGTCGGGGTGGCGATCTTTCGATGCAACAAGATTGGCGCTCAGGGCAGTCACGGTGTGCCTCCGGGGATGTACTTGAGGTGCCTGGTTCTGGGATTGTGGTAGGGGTTCCAATCGTCCTCTCGGCGACCTCGCATGACAATGTCGGCGGGCACAACAACCTGGCCGCTTCGGTGTGACGGCGCACAGCTGGCCGCGGACCGGTAGCTGAAGGTGGCCGCCAACAGTCACACTCACACCAAAAGCGCTGGCGTGCGTCGCTATCATGCGGTCACAAACACCGACGGCGACATCGAACTCCGCCCCGCCCTAGGAGTGATGGTCGGCGCTCGGTGGACACCAGTCAGTCAGTGTGCAGTGGCGCTGGAGGCGGTTGTCGTCGTGTGTCCGGTCGCTGATCATTCGGTGTGCCTGCGTGAGCGACTAGAAAGGTGTTGATGTTGAGACATCTTTGCGCACTGGGGCGTTCAATGACTCGACCTGGTCGTGGCACCAGGACTAGCCGCATGGGTTCAAGTGCAGACCGACGTGGCTGTCAGCCCAATCTGTCATGGCTGCAGTCAAATTCGGGGCAGTTGCCGCACTGCACATCCCAGGCTGGCCGCGCTGGTCGACGATGCGGCGTCATTGATGTGCCCTATCACGATACATCCCCGCCCCGCGGGCATCGTGATAGGCGGGCCGAAAGCCACGTCGTGGGTGATCTTTGGCGTAGGCACGCAGCCAGTACCCCTACCGAATCTCCTTGAGCGCGGCCTTCTCCGGCTGGGCGCCAGTTACAGCCGCTTAGTTGTGCTCAGGGGGATCTTGAAGGTCGTCGGAAATACGCGGATGGGGCGGCGGGGTATAGCAAGTGCGGTGGGGAATACAACCGCAGTTGAGACCGATAATGCAACCTTCTGGTCCGCCGATGGGACGTCCGAGGACGGCGCCGCCGGTTCGGTCCCCGGAAGTGGCTGGAGGTGGGGGCACCTGCGTCAGGTTGGAGAACAGGCCGATATCTCCCAGATAGGGTTACAGCCAAAGGTTTTCCAGTCCTCAGGGCGCAGTCGATATGGAGGTATCCTGGCCCGTAGTAGCGCCCCGGAAGCCTAATCTGCACGACAGCAAGGCAATTCGGGTCAATTTGTCCCAACGCGGCACCCCGGGGGGTAGCCTCATCTTTTGGCGAGGCGCTAGTTCGGCGATGAGAACCTTGGCCCGCGGGGAAGGGCTCCGCGGTGAGCTATCCGAGAATGGCTCGGCCTCCTGGCAAAAGGCTAAAAGACCTGGCGTGGATGATCTTTCGGGTCCTGCGTTGCCGCGATCGCCGGCGCGTTGGCAGCAAATGCCTTTTTATCCGAGCACCGCGAGACGTTCGTAACGAAGATGAGACGTCGCAAAGGGCTCGTCAAGCGATAGCGCTGTGCGTTGAAAACGCGTCTGCGGCAGGTGAAAATGGCACGTTGGGCGGACGCGGAATGAGCCCGTCATCCGCGTACCTCCTGTAGACGCTCAGCGACGATAATCCGTCCGGCGGCTTCAACTAGCGCCAGGTGCGAGAAGGCCTGGGGGAAGTTTCCGAGGTGACGTCCGGTCTCGGCGTCGTATTCCTCGGCGTAGAGGCCGAGCGGGGAAGCGACCCTGATCAGGCGCCCCATGAGGTCGCGCGCCCGCTGGTTCTGACCGATGATGACCAGCGCTGAAACCAGCCAGAACGAGCAGATCAGAAACGTGCCCTCTTCGCCTGCGAGCCCGTCGTCGGTCTCATGAGTGCGGTAGCGCAGCACGTAGCCGTCTTCGGTCAGTTCATCGGCGATCGCCAGCACGGTGGCCCGCAAGCGCTGATCGTCGCCGGGCAGGAAGCCGAAGATCGCGGCCAGCAGGGCAGAGGCGTCCAGCGCGTCGGTATCGTAGTGCTGGCGCAGCACGCCGCGCCGGTCGACGCCGTGCTCGAGGATGTCGGCCTTGATCGTCTCCGCGCTCTGCGCCCAGCGTTGTTGCAACGTGCGATCGCCCCGCATATCGGCGAGCTTGGCCGCGCGGTCGAGCGCAACCCAGCACATCAGCTTGGAGGAGACGTAGTGGCGGGGTTCGCCGCGGGCTTCCCAAATCCCCTGATCGGGTTGGCGCCAGACGGCGGTTGCGCACTCGGCCTGGGATTGGACCAGCGGCCACAGCCGCTGCGGCAGGCGCTGGCTGCGCCGGGTCTGCAGCAGCACCGAGTCCAGAGCGGCGCCGTACACATCGTTCTGGCGCTGGGCAAAGGCGCCGTTGCCAATTCGCACCGGGCGTGCCCCGGCGTACCCGGAGAGCTCTTCGCGCAGGGTCTCGGTCAGGTCGCGCTGACCATCGATGCCGTACATGATCTGCAGGGCACCGTCCTCGTTTCGCTCGAGATCGGCGATGAACTGCATGAACTCGTCGGCTTCCCAATCGAGCTCGAGGAAGTGCAGGGTGCGCAAGGTGAAAGTCGAGTCGCGGATCCAGGTGTAGCGGTAGTCCCAGTTGCGCTCCCCGCCGGGGGTCTCGGGCAAGGAGGTGGTCAACGCGGCCACGGTGGCGCCGGTCGGCATGTAGGTGAGGCCTTTGATCGTTAGCGCCGAGCGTTCGATCAGCGGCGACAGCTGGTGATCGGGGATCAGCGCCCTGCTAAGCCACCGGTGCCAAAACCGGGTGGTTGCTTCCAGTTGGGCACGGGCTTGTTCGACGGTCGCCGGTCCGGCCAGCCCCTCGGCCCAGGAAAGGGCGCAAAACGACTGCTCGCCCTTGGCCAGCACGTGCCGTGCGCGGGCGCGGTTTTCCTCGATCCCCAGCAGCAGATCGGTATAGAGCCGGATGGTTTGGCCAGCGCCCGCCGCGTCGGCGCTGTGGCGGTCGTCGGCCAGCGTCCAGTCGGCGGGCGCGCGACCGTAGTCAAGCGCCGGCTCGCACACGAGGTCGATCTCGACCTCGCCGTCCAGGCAGGTGACGGTGCGCACGAGCACGTGCTGAGCGTCCTCGTCACTGGGCGGGCGGGTGTGGGGGGTGACCGTGTCCTCGCCGGACCGCGGCCCCATCGTGAGTGCGTCGCGGACCACCGCCCAGCCAGTGGGGGTACGCCAAGAGGTCAGCAGGGTGTTGGTGCCGGGCTCATAGGTCCGGGCGCTGGGCACGTTGATCCCGAACGGGGCCAGTCGAAACGAGCCCGCCCCGCGGTCCAGCAGCGACCCGAACACGCTGGGGGAGTCAAACCGGGGCACGCATAGCCAGTCGATCGACCCGTCGGGCGCCACCAGAGCGCCGGTGTGACAGTCAGAGAGGAACGCAAAGTCGGCGATGGGTGGAAACGGGGACGGGGCGGCCGCGCTCTGCTTGGCCGGCCGGGGGCGAGACACGGTCTCCGGGCCGCGATCGGCCGCGTCCTTTTTTGGGCGAACGCGTTTTGCTGGGGCGGCCATCGTTTGCCTCCTTCTGGTTTGGGTTTGACCCGGCGGCTTATCCGGGCAGCGATCCCCGGTAGAGGTTGCACCCGGGCCCGTGCGTGCCAAGGCCCGTGACCCGGAACACCCGTCCTGCGTCGGGCTGGCGGGCAAGCGCCTGCGCGTCGAGCTCCTCGCGGCCGGTGGTGACAAACAGCGCACCGCGATCCGCTTCGCCGAACGCACACGAGGTCGCCTGGGCGACCGGAAGTTCAACCGCGCCAAGGAGTTTTCCGCCGGGCGAGTAGTGATGCACCGCCCAGCCGCCGTACACCGCCACCCAGATATCGCCTCGGTCATCGATGGTGAGACCGTCCGGCGCGGGGCCGGGCTGCTCGAACGCCACTAGCGTGCGTCGATTCCGCGGCTCGCCGGTGGAGAGGTCGACGTCAAACTCGTATAGACAGCCGGTGCCGCTGTCGTTGAGATACATGATGGCGCCGTCGGGGCTCCAGCCGATCCCATTGGGAATCGTTAATCCCGTCAGCACGGTGCTGATGCTTCCGTCCAGCTCAAGCCGGTAAAGCGCCCCGGCGCCCGGCGACTTGTCGTAGGCCATCGTCCCGACCCAGAACCGGCCGCGCTCATCGCAGGCGCCGTCGTTGAAGCGCACGCCGCTCGGGGCGTCGGTCAAAGACGCCAGCTCTGTGACGGTGCCGCTCTCATCGACGAATAAAAAGGCGCGGGCGGCGGCCGCCACGTACCCGCCTGCGGCGGCCGGAGCCACCACTCCGACGTCGCGGTCCAGCTCGACCGTCTCGATCCGGCCGGGGTGGCCATCGCGCGTCAGGGTGGCGCGGTGAATCCGGCGCCCGAGAATGTCGACCCACACAAGCTCTTGGCGTTGCTCATGCCAGCGAGGCCCCTCGCTGAGCAGCCCCGGCTCGGGCGACCACACGCTAACCACCGTGTCGCTCATGCGCGCAGGTCGACTATGACCTTGACATCGTCAGGGCCCCGATTCAGCGCTTCGGCCCATCGCTCAAGCGGCACCCGGCGCGTGATCATCGCCGACAACCACGTCGGGTCGGCCGCCGCCAGCGCCGCGACAGCCTGTTCCCAGTGGCGCCGCCCGGCGTTGACAGTCCCGAACAGGACGGTGTTTCGCAGCACCATCGCACGGTTCATGGCGGTCGTGTCGACATCGGGCGTCGGATCGACGTTCATGATCCCGGTCAGGCACATGATCCCGCCGTTGACCAGCCGGCGGGCGGCCGCCCGGCCCACCGCGCCCAGCCCCGTGCACTCGATAACCACCTCCGCGTCCACGTCCACCTCGGCCGCGTCACCGGCGTGGTAGTGCGCGCCCAGCCCTTCGACCAGGTCGCGCTTGACCCCTTCGGTCGCCAGGTCCACCACGTGCATCTCATAGCCGCGCTGGACACCCAAAAGACACGCCAATAGACCGATCGGCCCGGCGCCGCACACCAGACCTCGGCCGCCCAGAAAGAACGCTCGGTTCGAGATCCGCTCGATCTGATCCCATGCCTTGGCCAGCACCGAGGCCGGCTCCAGCAGCACGCCGAGGTCTCCCAGCTCGCGCGGCAGCGAAACCGCAAACCGCGGCTCTACCCGCCAGCGCTCGCTCCCATACCCGTGCCCGCGGACGATCCCACGCTCAGTAAACCGATCGTTGCGGCACATGTCCCATTGCCCCGCCGCGCAGGCTGGGCATGGGACCGGGTCAGGCCGGCGCACGATCCCGACGACCAGATCGCCGCGCTCAAACCCCGACCCGACCGGCGCCTCGAGCACCTCACCCAGCCCCTCGTGGCCCAACACCAGCCGCGCCTCGCCCTGTGGCGGCTCTCCATAGCTTCCCTCGGCGATCTCGCGGTCAGTACCACAAACGCCGACCAGCCGCCCCGACACCAACAGCTCACCCTGGGTAACCGGCGGCTCATCCAGCGTCTCCACGCGGGCCGTCCCGCTGCGGCCCGGCACAACCGTCATCGCACGCATGACAGCCACCTCCTCGTCGCCCTGCGCGACGGCTTCCTCGGGTCATGCGGTGGCGCAGAGCGCGTGCGGCCATGATACGTGCACTCGCCGTTCCTGAAGGATTCGATCAGTGGTCCAAATGCCGCTCCGTTGGTGACCAGGTCGACGTGTCCGCCGGCGTGCAGATGCATCGCTGCGTGCGGCAGCAGCCGGCGCATGATACGGGCGTTGACCACCGGGATGATGGGATCGTCAGTGCCGGCGACGATCAAGGTGGGTTGCCGAATCAGCGGCAAGGCGAACAAGCTGCTCCACACTGACGCGGCGAGCAGCTGGTGCAAGTATCCAACGGGCGAGCCAGCCATCAGTTGGCGGTCGAACAGGCGCTTAACGATCGAGGCGTCGGTGCGGGCACCGCCGCCATAGAGCTCACCAGCGATCCTGGCCGCATAGTCTGGGTCCAAAAACCGCCGCGGGGTCAGCAATTTCGCCAGCACCGCGGGTCTACCCGGCACCATCCCGATACCAACGCCAGTCGAAACCAAGATCAGCCGCCGGCAGCGGCGCGGGTTCTGGAAGGCGAACTGCTGCGCCAGGGCACTCCCCCACGACAACCCAAGCACGTCGACGCCCTCACCGCCGAGGCCCAGTGCATTCAATAATCGGCCAAGCACCGCCGCCAGGTACGGAAAGCTATAGGGCAGTGGCGAATCCGAAGATCCGCCGATACCCGGCACATCGAAACGCAGCACAGTGGTGTTGGGATCCAACTGCTCCACGAGCGGATCAAGCACCTCCAAGCTGGCCCCAATGCCGTTGCACAACACCAGCGGCACCCCTGATCCGGCGCGGATGCTAACCCGGATCTGTTGACCCAGTACTGGGACCACTCGTTGTACGCTTCGCTCGGTCAACAGCCGGCCCAGCTGCGTTGCTAATCCGACGACTCCCCCGCTCGGATCGGCCATCGCACGAAATGCAGAATCGCTCACATCGGCTTCATCAGTTACTATTTTTCGCACGCTTCCATAATCTTGACCTGATTGCTCGATGCCGTTATTCCAGAGAACAATTCCGGTCGCAGGACACTGTGCAGGAGAACACCGCGGCAGGCCTCGCGCAGACGGGAACGTCACACTTATTGCGCGCCACACTATCTCGATAGCGACGTTGTGGTTGCGAACAATGCTGAAGATCACCTGTCAGGAAACTATGAAGATTGACGAGACCGTCTCGGGCCCCGTGAATAACCGAGTGGGACTTCCGCGGCGAACTCGAAAATTTCATTGAGGCGACCGCCTCGGAGTACTAGGAGGCAACTTAAATGGACCTCGACCGCATCACCCACCCGTTGAGACTGGCCAAAGGATCCCACCAGCGAGGGTCGGGCAAGGGGTGTGCTATGAACGCTATTTCCTACATTTGCGGTGACACGCAGATCACCGACTTCCCCTTGTGTTCGGCCCGCCCCCTGGCCGTCTTTGTTCAGTTGTGCAACGACCTGCTAGCCGGGCCGGACGGCTACTTGTCGCCTGAAAACAGCTTTCTTGCACTCGAATTGGGTTGGCAGACGGTGGGAACCGCCCATGTTCCCGACATCGTCATTCACGCCTGGGTGGCCGAACTGCTGACCAGCCCCACGTGGGGTGTCGCTCAATACACTGACAACGCCGCGGTAGAAGCGATCTCAGACATCGCCGATCTACAACGCACGCTCGCCTCTGGCGACATGCCACCTATCGCCGCCTGGGGCCGCGTTGACCGCGCCGCCCGCGCCGTTAGCGCCCTTAGCATCGTTAGCGCGACGTTAGCCGGTGCCGGCGTGTATGCCGTCCGGGCCGCATACCAATCGATGGCACTTATGGATACCGAACACCGAGCGACCCTGGATGCCGTGACCGGCTACGCCCTGCGCGCCCACGCACTGGCGACCGAGAGCACCGGAGTCACCCGGATCGTGGAAATCACGCGCCACGCTATTCGCTCATGGCGCCGTCTGGCCCAGCTGGACGATCCCGGTCGTATCGACCGAGCATCGGCCGATAAGCACCTGTGATACATAGGGATTGGCTGACTCGCTGCTGACAATGCGCGCGCGGACGTCCGCAACTCCTCGGGCATCGTGTTCAGCTGGCGGCGTCGGTATCCAGGTCGGACACCGTCGGTACCGAGATCACCGCGATGGCACCGGACCAATAGTCGCCCACATAGATACGTTCCCCGTCGGGACTTACCGCCACAGCTTCGGGGTAGCCGGGCACGCCGACGGTCGTCGCGACCGAGTTCGTGATCGTGTCGACGACCGAGACCGTCCCATCGCCGAAATTGGTGACATAGGCCCGCTTTCCGTCGGGACGGAACTGCAAACCCTCGGCAGATCTCCAGTATCGATGTCGTCCGCGTCATTGGTTGTCGTGTCGATAACCGTGATCGAATGCACATTGCGCACGTAGGCATGCGCGCTATCCGGAGTGAACACCACAGCCAGCGGAGCGTCGCGCAGCTCGACAGCAGTGGCACTGCCGTGCGTCAGGTTGACCGCCGACACCGAACACGTGTCGTAATGGGTGATGTACAGGTAAGTGCCGTCCGGACTCGCGGTTACTGTTCCCGGACAGGCACCCACGGCGATGGTCTCCACAACGGCATGGCTGGCCGTGTCGATGATGGTGAGCCAGCCCGCGGGATATTCGTAGTAGGTGCGCCGGTCGTATGAGACCGCGTACAGGCGGCTGCCGTCCGGGCTTATCGCCAACGCGGCCACGTCATCGACGGGAACCGTCGCAACGGTTGTCGCGCAATCGATGTCGATCACGGAGACCATGCCGTTGCGCCCACCAACGGTGACTTGGACTTGGTTATGGGCTGCGTAGAGGTGGCGACCGTCCGGGCTGACCACTACATCCGAGGCGCTGCCGACCCACGGCGTTTGCGCGGTGAGGTCGCGGGTGTCGACGACCAACGCCGACCCGGTGTAGTCGACGACGAACAGCTGCTCGCCGTTGGTATCCATCACCAGACTTTTCGCAGGCCCGCCGACGGGAATCGTCCCGACAATGTGGTGCCGGCCGTTGATGACAATCACCGAGTCGGATCGGGCAACATAGACGTGCTCCCCGTCAGGGCTCACGGCGATGTCGTGGACGCGGCCCTCGACCGCGATCGTCGCGATGGCAGTTTCCGCTGGCGTCCACCCGTCGGAGTCGGGCCCGGGGCAGGTCGCAGGATCCGGGCCATCGGCTTTCTCGCTAACCTGAGCTTCCGGCGTCGAGGTGACGGTTGGCGGCGGCACTAGAGGCGCACACATACGCCGGGCACGCGACACGCGCCAAGATGTGAGGGGGCTGCGATTGGGCATGCCGTCAACAACGCTGTGAGTTCATCAAGCAACGCATCTATGACGTAAGTCACAGTTGGGCGTCTCTACCGACATTGGCATCACACCGTCGCGGACATCGTTTCGGTTCCGGCACCGACGACGCCGAGCAGCCCGCGCAGTCGTCGTCGGCCGCGGTGAAGCTGCGAAGCCACGGTTCCGGTCGG